>SXRI01000225.1 GCA_005793615.1 Bdellovibrionales bacterium | reverse complement strand
TAACCGCGCCAACAATCACGAGTCCGCTAACCGCTAAAAAATAGCTTCTGATGGATTTTATTTTCCGCGCCACTGTCTCGCCACTTTTGGTGAAATCACATTGAAGCGATCGGGTACCATTGAGTTGATCATCCCTTGCATGACGCTTCTGGAGAGTTCATTCTTGGCGCCTTTTTTCAGGCTCCAAAAGTAAAAGTAAACATCGGCGTTGTAGCCGCTGCCGCTCCATAAGCCGTTGTGAAACGTTTCATCACAACCCTGTGACTGATCGCTGTATTTGCCGCCGTTACAAATCACGTGTCGAGGATCGTCGTACTCCGTGTGGCGAGCCTCATGCACCAGTGTCGAGGCGCGGTCTTCGCGCGAGTCTTTCAAGAAATCTTGGCAGAGTGTGATCGTGCTGCCATTCGTCTTGGCGAGCACCCTGGGTCGGCAGTCCGCGGAAAAAGTCAGTTCTTCGATGTCGCGTTTGACGATGGTATAGAAGTTGGGTCTGTTGCCCGATTTTACTTTAGGAATCTTGGCGGTTTCGAGATCGTAAAGCGAAAGCGCAATAATAGCCTCAGCGCCTTTGAGCATACCCTTGGATTTGTCGTCGCAAACAAAAGTGCTGGTGTCCCAAGAGACTCCAACGTCAGTAATATAGTGGCTGTACCAGCGTTTTTGCAAATTTGCGCAAGACGGCAGTGCGGATGCATCGAAAGCGGAAAGAGCCACGACGATGAGGGCGATTGCAACGCCAATTGTACTCACTGATCTTTCGAGACTCCATGTCGTCGGCACTTTAAACATTTAACGAGGCTCCTTTATAACCAAACCTATTCTGAGGAGTTTTGGCTCTTCTCAAGAAAATTGACCAAGTATTTCGACTGGAGCGGCTATATCACGCCAGGCGAGGTAGGTCTACCAAGCTTGTTTGCCAGCATGGAGAACATTGCTTTTTGAGGACTTGATTTTACCAATCTTCAGGGTTACCCAGATAAAGCGTTCAGGGCGCACCCGGTCCGCGGGAAGGGTTGAACCCACCTGGATTTGTTTTCTAAGGAATCTACCTTCTTTCATGCTCGAAGAGGCGGACAGCGAGCGATATTTGAGAGGAGGCGTCTATGGACCGCCATTTTTCGGACCGCCATTTTTCGACTCGACTTCCAGAGCGAGCCAATATTGAACATCTTAAGGAGCAGGCTAAGGATCTTCTCAGGCAATACCACCTGGGAAATTCGCAGGCCATCAACCGCTTTCACGAGCGCTGTCCGCGCAGACGTAAAGGAATAGGCAATACGAATCTCGCTGAGGCGCAACTTGTGGTGGCGCGCGAGTACGGTTTTGAGAGCTGGCCAAAGTTAAGAGTTTATGTCGCCAGTTTGAAAGTCGCTGGCAAAGAACGTGCGATGCTCAAGAGGGCAATGAGTCATCTGCGGGCTGGAAAACTCTGTATTATTTTTGATGATGAAGGGCGCGAAAACGAAGGTGACTTCGTGTTGGCTGCCGAATCGGCCTCGCCTGAGGCGATCAACTTTATTACCAAACACGGCCGTGGCACGCTCTGCCTCGCACTTACCGAGGAGCATGCCGCGAAACTCAAGCTCTGGCCCATTAACAGCCAGCGCACAAGTGTGTCGGAACCGGCGTTTCTCAATTCGATTGATGCCGCTCATGGAATCACCACGGGGGTCTCGGCCTTTGATCGTGCCAGCACGATACTGGCGGCAGTACGCGAAGATGTTCGCCCGGAGGATCTAAAATCGCCAGGGCATATCTTTCCGCTTCGTGCCGTCAGCGGTGGTTTGCAGGTTCGTCGTGGGCATACGGAGGGTTCTATCGCCTTGGTCGAAATGGCAGGTCTAAAGCCGGCCGCCGTGATTTGCGAGATCATGAACGATGACGGCTCAATGGCGCGATGGCCCGATCTTGAGAAGCTGGCGCAGGAACACGATCTACCAATCTTAAAGATCTCTGATTTGCTGTAAGATTGTTGCGACTTTCTCGGTCCGGCGATTGACGGGCCGAGTTTTTTTCGCCAATGGTATGGAAATGGATTTGAAAACTTACCTCCCGCTCTTCATTGCCACGCTTGTTGGATTCTTGATCGGCATTGAACGTGAAAAGGCTCATCCCTCGCGTATGCAGATCAAGATGGGGGTGCGAAGTTTTGTACTGATTGCTTTTCTAGGTGCGCTCGCGGGTTGGATCGAACAACGCTGGGTTGGGGTGGTGGCATCGGTTTTTGCGCTAGTATTGATTCTGGTGGCACGCTTTCGGCCGGCACATAGAAAAACAGAAAGCGGTTCGTCGTCGGTGATCACCGAAGTCACAGCGGCAATCGTGTTCTGTCTTGGTTATGCTGCGAATCAAGATCCCATTGGCGTCGCTTTTTTGGGTCCCATGGTGGCGTTGATCTTGGTGATGAAAGAGCGACTTCATCGCTTGACTGGACAGATTCGCCTGAAGGAACTCGAAGCCGCGATCATTTTGCTTCTATTGGGAGCAGGAGTAATCGGACTTGTTGCCGACCGGGCCATCGACCAATGGGGATTATTCAATCCGCGTAAGTTTGGTATTTTGGTTTTGATTTTGGCGGCGCTAGAGTTCACGAGCTACCTGACGATGAAGTTCTTTCCTGAGCGGCAAAGCGCCCTGTTGACGGGGATTCTCGGCGGCTTGGTTTCGAGCACCGCGGTACTTTTGGCGACGGCGCGTGAATCCCAACATCAACCTAAGGCATGGCGTCGGCATGTTACCACCTCGGTAGCAGCGACCGTTGCGTCGTTCGGCGAAGTTATATTCATTGTCATGGTCGTGTCGATCTCCTTAACCCTGCCGATCATTTTGTCGGTCGGTGCGGCGTGCGTTTTCGGTGTCGCGGCGACATGGGTAAGGTTGTTTAAAGTCGAAAAGCTACGCGAGGCAAAACAGCCCGTGGTTACTCTGAGGTCACCTCTTAATTTGCGCGGCGTCTTGCGCTTGGCAGTACTTTTGGCGGCAATTCTGATGATTGTGGGCTTGGCACAAAGAACGATTGGTGATCGTGCGACCGAGGTATTGGCATTTTTAACCGGGCTGTTCGAGCTTCATGGATTTTCATTGGCCACCGCAACGCTTTACACTCAAGGGCAACTGACGCGGGAACTTGCGATTCGTGGACTTGGGATTGGCGCTATCGGCGGACTTTGCTCGAAATTGGCGATCGTGCTTTCCTTAGGCCGTGGCGCCTACGCAAGAAACATGTTTTGGATTCTAAGCCTGATGCTCATCGTTCTTTTGGTGGCCTTATTCAGTGAACACGTTTTCTGGTGAAAGAAAAAAATGACCCCACCCCGACTTGAACGGGGATCTACGGTTTAGGAAACCGTAGCTCTATCCTGTTGAGCTATAGGGTCACAGGGAAAAATTTCTCCTTAATCTAAAGGAAACGGGGCGAGTTTGTCCAGGCGATTTCGGCGCTCGGATTGAGTTGGGCACTCATGATAAAACAAAAATAGTTTAAATTTGCTCCGTCTTGGCTAGTTGCTCGGCACGGGACTCAATTTGATACATCGCCAGATGGCCACCAGTTCACTGGTAAGGTGTTTGGGGCGCGTTTACGCACAGTGGAGGCTTTAGCGGCAGGGCCCTAGGTCCAGGTGAGTCTAGGGGTTTAGAGGGGAGCGCAGTTCTGCTATAATTATAGCCATGGATGAAGCCTGATTTGCGGTTGAGAGTACCAACTTAGACATTGTTTAAGTTGCCTCAAAATACGATGATCAGAGCAAGTGTGAGAAGAACGTATGCGGAAGAGGATAGTCTCATGAAAGTCATGGTGGTTGAGGACGAACGCGATATTCGTGATATCCTCAAGAGCCTTCTTGAAGAC
>SXRI01000224.1 GCA_005793615.1 Bdellovibrionales bacterium | reverse complement strand
TCAATTAAGAAAAAAAGTGGAACAAAAGCTTAAAGCAATTAATGAACTCGTGCAACAGGCCGATAACCTTAAAAAGGCGGGATAATGAAGAAAAAAGCTAAATCCCTCAGTAACATTTATTTACCGGTAAACACGGAGTTGCCTCAAAGTCACGTCCGCAAGCTGAGAGAGCCAAACCTATACCTAACAAGGGAAGGCACGCACGCACGATCAACTTCATCTTGGTCTCCTCCTAAAACGATAAAGCACGGATCGGAGGTATGAAAATTTTTCTGCACATTTCTTGACCATCTCCGGTCTTTGATCCCGGCGGTCTTTACGACGAATGTCGTGAATTCGATTGACTCAGGGCCCGCTACCAGACGATAGATGCGGGCGTTCGCATAGTCCGTTCTCTAACTTATAAGCCGATAATATGGTTCGGCGTTTCTACCAGGCACCGTAAACGTCTGTCTAATTGGAGTATCTATGAGTTCTCAACCAGGTTCCCTGCGACCGATCCGTTCGGCCGCCGTCTTGCGTTTTTTCCTTAAATCTCTCTTAAAGACGTCGTTTGTGGCGTTGGCTCTCTTGCCAACGTTTGCCTTTGGCGTTGAAGAGATCCTCGGCAATAAAGCCTATCCCAACGGTCCAGAAGTCTCGATGACGCCCGGATCGCTCTGTGATAGCCCGGATACCTACCGTTATCCGGAGAAGGTTGCCTACTGCCGTCGCGATGTTGAGCGCGAGCTCAAAAAGGATTTGATCCGTCGTTACGACGAAGTCTTCGGCTACGCGATTCAGACTATGCCGCGCCAGGAATTCAAGATCGATCACCTCATCCCGCTTTGCGCCGGTGGCTCGAATAAGGCCGACAATCTTTGGCCGCAACACGAAACCGTGTATGCGATCACTGATCCGCTTGAGCCATTGCTTTGTCAGCGCATGGCTGAAGGAAAACTCCTGCAGGCCGAAGCTGTTCGCCTTATCCGTGAAGCAAAGGCGGATTTGTCGAAGGTATCGGCTGTCCTGCAACATTTGAACTCTCTCTAAGTTTGGGGCTTGAGCCCGACTCGGCGCTTCGGTAGCATCAGACGATGCAAGCGAACATACCTGAAGCGCCGTCATCAAAAACGTCTTACGCCTCCTATCTGGTTTCGCTCGGTATTCTTCTCAGTCGCATCCTAGGTCTAGTCCGTGAACAAGTTATGGCCCATTACCTGGGAAACTCAGACGCCGCTGGCGCCTTTCGTGCTGCTTTGCGTATTCCGAATTTTCTGCAGAATCTCTTTGGCGAGGGTGTGTTGTCAGCGTCGTTTATTCCGGTCTATGCGCGCTTGAGAGCGCAGCATAGTGATGCCGAGGCTCGCCGGGTAGCGGGCACCGTCGGGGCGATTCTCACGCTCGTGGTGAGCCTTTTGGTGCTACTTGGAGTGATCCTCACGCCGTGGCTTGTTGATCTTGTGGCCCCTGGCTTTGATGGCGACCTGAAAGCTCTTACCGTTCGCATCGTGCGGATTTTGTTTCCTGGAGTTGGGCTTCTGGCGCTTTCGGCCTGGTGCCTGGGGATATTAAATAGCCACCGACGGTTTTTTCTCTCTTACGTCGCTCCGGTCTTTTGGAATCTCGCGCTTATCGCCACTCTTTGCCTCTATGGCCCTGGCTCCAGCCAAGAGACCCTGGTCGTTTACATGGCTTGGGGCTCCGTGGTGGGTTCGTTCTTGCAGTTTGCCGTGCAACTTCCGTTCGTGTTTCAAGTAGCCGGGCGTATTCCCTTCAGCATTGACCGGACGCTGGCGCCAGTACGCGAAGTTTTCCGCAACCTGGCACCTGTGATGCTCGGCCGTGGCGTGGTTCAAATCAGCGCCTATATCGATGGCATGATCGCCAGTTTTCTCGGAGCCACCGCAGTTGCCGGACTCGGCTACGCACAGACCATTTACCTCCTGCCAATCAGTCTTTTCGGCATGGCGGTGGCGGCAGCCGAGCTGCCTGAGCTTTCAACGATCGGCGATGACGCCTTCGGAAAGCTTTGCCAGCGTATCAGCGCCGGGCGACGACGTATCGCATACTTCGTTGTACCCTCGGTCATCGCCTTTACGTTCCTCGGTCGTGAGGTCGTTCAGGTGCTTTATCAAACCGGGAGATTCAGTGCCGATGATACTGTTTTTGTTTGGCTGATTCTCCTTGGTTCAGTGATTGGCGTCTTGGCGGCTACTTGGGGGCGCCTCTACTCCTCGGCATTCTATGCGCTCAAAGACACCCGCACGCCGCTTAAGTTTGCCCTTCTTCGCGTTGCGTTTTCCGTCGTTCTAGGACTCTTGTTTGCATTTCCACTGAGGCCGCAGATCACCGCCGGCCTTTCGCTGCTCTTAAGTGCTTTGAGCTACGAAGGTTTGCCTAAGATTGAAAGCCCGGAGTTGGCCTTGGGTGCTGTCGGCCTCACCGCGGCTTCAGGGATTGTCGGTTGGCTTGAGTTTATGCTTTTGAAACGAAGCCTCGAAAAACGCATCGGCCCGACTCTGATTTCGTCTGGTTTTTTACGTCGAGTTTGGTCGGCCGCCATTATCTCGGCCGGCGCCGCACTGGCCCTAGATCAGATACTTGGGGATCTGATCGCCGAATCATTGGGGTTCGTGCGCGCCAACTTTCTCGCTCTCTTCCCTATCGGAGTTTACGGAGCACTGTACTTAATTTTAACTTGGATTTTTGATATCGACGAAGGAGCCAATCTCATTCGTCGAACTATGGGCAGACTCACTAGTCGCCTGAAAAGATGACTGCCGAGCCGACTCAGGCGCTAACAGCCTGCTCGTGTTTCGAGTTAGCGGTCGCCGCGTCCAGAACCGCCATAAGCGTAAATCAATGCGCCCGCACCTAGCTTGCGAATCACACGTTCGGTGGCACGTGGGCTCAAAGCAAAACAGCCATTGCTCCGTCCAGGCGCCGAGTTCACACCCACATATTTTGCCGTATGTACAACCAGAGCACGCGAACGGGCATTGGAGTTAGTGCTCGATAGACCATCAAGTCGGAGAGAGGTCCCATGCGTACCCCAATAAGTCTCGGCAGTTCGGTAAAAGCCTACCGAAGTCGCATTCGAACCGACGCGATTCGAGAAACGCTTAGCATTGTTCGAGTGCGCCGGATCGGATCCCTTACCATGGGCCACCGCAAAGTCTTCGACCGCACCGGTACGGATGTTCACTAGAAAAAAACGCGGCTTAAGTGAGTTCAAGGTAAAGTCGATGACAGCCATATAGGTCTTGTTTTTGAAATTACTCTCATAGCGATCAAAGTAAGCAAGAGCCCGCGCCAGCGGTAAATCAGCCACCTGACCGTGACGATCAATATGCGGACGAGCTTCGAGTAAATCTAAGGCCACCGCCTGTGCCCGTGTGTGCGCCTGAACCACGCCGCCAACCAGGCCACTGCTCATCATTAATATGAGCAAGATCACCTTGGTCGCTACTTGCTTAACTTGGAATCGATCGCCCATGCCTTCTCCCAAAAAAGACCAGCCAGAAAACACCAGTAATGAACTTTCATTTTTGCCGTTCTCGCATAGCAATTTCGGCACTATAACGCAAGAACACTTATTGACAGAGGCTTTCCTGGCGGCATTGAAATCAATTCGAAACTGTTCCACTTTCCGTCACTCTGCAAAAATCCCGTATTATTTTGCGCATCTAGGACCTCATTGGTCTTTTCTCGACGAGCTTGGAACGCTGTTTGAGGCGCTTGAGTTGAGCAGTTTGATAGCCACCAAAAACGCCGTTATAGAGGCAACGGATCAGCGGATCCTCAACCACATCGACTTCCTGGATTTCAGCTTCAATTTCGGGCGTGAAGACCACATCATTGATGCGAATATAGATCGAACTCAAAGTCTCGCCGTTCATAAGTGCAGAATAGAGTTTGAAACTAGGAACTTCTGTCAGCCACGCTAATGGCTCGTTCGCGCCCTCTGTGAGTTCAATACCGGTAGCATTAAGGTGGTAGTGAAACCGCGTGACCTCGCCAGTATGACTGTAAATGGATAGACACCAATGGCGTGGTTTGTGAAAGTAGGTCTCTATCGACAACGCAATCTCGCGGTACCTTTGCAAAAGACCCGAGCGGCAGTAGTTCAATACTTGCTCGGCTTCATCCGTCGTCAAAGCTGGAAATCGCGTGGCGATTTCGGCGGTGGGTGGGGCTTTGAGATCACCATCATAGAGATAATCCACTACAGGCCCACTGACGATTCGCACCCAGGGTAGCGGCTCAGCACATACTAGTGAGTTCGCATCCAAGATCACTGTGACGGACGGATCAAGTCTGACAATCTCGGTGTTGGGTAAGACCGCTTTTACCTCGAGTTGAAATGTCCGGTACGTTACCGGAAAAAATGCTCTGTTATACCAAGACCAGATTTCGAAATTGAATTGGCAAGAACTCGGAACGACATACCTCGGATTAAGGCTCTTAAGCTGCTCGCTCCATTCATAGGGAAGTTTGCCCGTGGCATGCAAAGCGCGAGACGGCGCCAGAACCTCGACTTCGCGCATGGTTTGAAACGGCCACAGCACCATGTCCCAAGGACCGTTTTGCACAAGCTCGCTAAGTGTCGTTGGATCAATCCATGAGTCCACGACATTGAGTACGTTGAGTCCGCTGGCTTTGATCTGAAAGAGCGAATCAACCTCAGCGTCAAGGGCCTGGCGCGGGATAACTTCGAAAGGCCCCACTTGTACTGGAACGTCGATGGCTAACGCGTTCACATTGGCAAAGCCCAACTCTCGGATCATCGCCAAGAGTTCTTCAAAGAGACAATATATATAGATCGGCGTATTCCGATCGAGAAAATCAAGGCTGTCCAAGGAACAGTGGTCATCATGATAATGCGAAATAAACACAGCCTGGGGGCGAAGGCTCCTGATCTGCTCGGCATCAAACTCGACGCAGGGAAAAGCATAGCAATTGTGACTGAAGGGATTTTCGAAAATGGGATCAAAAACGATCTGCGTTCCGTCGGACTCGAACAGATAGCCCGCATGCAGAATTCGAGAAATCTTGATACTCATCCGGGCACCCGACAAGTTTGAGGAAGAACTCGGCCTCTCAGTGCGGGCGTTGTTCGTTGATTGGGGAGAAAACCAGCTTATAGTTTAGGTTTCTCCGGTTGGCGAGAAAGACCGCACACGGCAAGATCACGCAAGGGTTCGCCAAACTCGCGCTCTACAATTAAAGAGCTTTTGTGCTCTTTAATCCCAGAGGAACAAAGCAGAGGAACAAAGCAGAGGAACAAAGCAGAGGAACAAAGCAGAAGAGCCACGCGAGGGACGTTTTTCAGCTCGCTTGACGCCCAAATTCGGCACAAATTTTGTCGTTTCGCAGAGATTTTGTGCCGACGGCTAATACATTGCTTATGACGCCCAGCAGCAGCATGGCAAGGCACGTGCTAAGTAATAGCGTAAATAGATGCACAAAGGTCATGGGATCGCTAGTGCGCGAGCTTTAATCCATATTTAGGCAGGTTGGTCGATATGAAAAGAATCACTTTAGGAACTCTCTCCGCCCTCGGTATGATCGTCTTGGCAGTAGCTTGCGGCAAACAAGACAATCCGCCGGCAGCCAACCCATGCGCCCATCAACCCGGCGCGACTTGGAATGGCGCTACCTGCGTCTACAACAACGGACTTTACGGTAAAAATGGTTACGGCGGCTATAACCAGCAATGCGCAAACCAACCCGGCACAGTATTCAACGGCACTCAATGTGTTTATGGCGGTGCTGGCGCAGGCGCTGGCGCAGGCGGCTACAACTCAAGCTGCACGGCTGGAATGATCTACACTTACCAAGGTTGCTTACCGCAGGGTTATTGCCCGATCGGTTCGGCCCAAAGCCAAATGGGCTGCGTTCAAGCAATGAATATTAACGGCGGGTACGGCGGAATGCCTGGCTACGGCGGTGCTTATGGAGGCGCTGGTGGCTACGGCGGTGGCTACGGTGGCGGTTATCCGTCTTACTACTCGGCGCGCCCTGGTTTTTACATCTACGGAGGTTTCTAAGGCGACCGCCTCTAAAGGCGTCTTCACGCTGGCCCTGTGTCAGCACCCGAGTGTATAAGGGTGCTGACTATGACTACTCCATTCACCCCAAGTCTTACTTCCCTTGAAGCAGCACTTGATCGAATAGCGATCCTTATCGCTATTGACCCTAATGGCTGCATCACCCGTGCGAACCAAAACTTCTACAAACTGACAGGTTTCACTCCAGCGGAAATATTGGGTCGAGAGTTTCGTGAGCTTAGTCCGGACCTTGCCGACGCCTCGCTTGGTGCCGACCTTTGGCAGGGAGAGATTTCACTCACCCGGCCTACCGTCCCGACGCTCTGGCTTGAAACTCGTATCACTCCTGTGAGCGACGAGGCGGGAAAGGTTAAGTACTTTATCGCCATCAGTTTTGATATCAGCGAGCGAAAACTCCGTGAGGAACAGCAAAAGAAGACCGAGCGTGAGCACGAGCACTTTGCCTATGTGGCGGCGCACGATCTGCACGAGCCCTTGCGCAAGGTGCGGGCCTTTAGCGAGCGTCTCACGAGCAAGCTCTCACAGATCTTGCCCCCTGAAGGTCAAGACTATCTCGTAAGAATCCACGGGGCTGTGGCGCGCATGCAGAATCTCATTGATGATTTGCTCGCTTACTCACGAGCCGCCCATGAAGGCGAAGCTTTCAAAACGGTCGATCTCAATCAAACACTGCAAGATGTTTTAAGTGATCTCGAGATCCAAATCGAACAACTGCAGCAACCGAACCCAGTGAAATTCACTCACTTGCCGACTATCGAGGGCGATCCCACCGAACTCCACCGCCTTTTGCAGAACCTTTTATCCAACGCGCTCAAATACCATGCGCCCGGGCGCCCCGCAGAAGTCACGGTCAGCGCCACTGTCGACGACGGAAATTGTGTTCTCTCGGTGCGCGACAACGGTATTGGCTTGCAGCCCGAGAATCTCGAGAGGATCTTTCACGCCTTTAATCGCCTGCACAGCCAGCGTGAATTTCCGGGAACCGGTATCGGCCTCGCGATCTGCCGACGAATCACAGATCGTCATCACGGTAGCATCACCGCCAGGAGCACGCCTGGAATCGGTAGCGAATTTCTAGTGACCTTACCACTCACGCAGCCAGCGAAAGGCCAGTCATGATCAACCCGCGCCTCAAGGTCCTTTTGATCGACGACGACGAAGACGATTATGTCGTGATTCGCGACATGCTCGACGAACTTCCAGGACAACCGATCGCACTGGATTGGGAAGGTGACTACGGAAAAGCAAAAAAGCTCATTGGCGAGCATCAACACGATGCTTTCTTGGTCGATTATCGCCTGGGTCCGCACTCCGGTTTGGACCTAATTGCCGAAACGGTAGCTGAACGCGCAAGTGCTGCGCCCGTGATCTTGCTTACCGGTAAGGGTGACCATGAGACCGACGTTTTAGCCATGCAACGGGGCGCCTCGGATTACTTGGTCAAAAGCCAACTCGGTGGCCCGCTTCTTGAACGATCGATTCGCTATGCGGTTCGCCGCGCCGACTATATTCAGGATCTACGCGAGCGCGAAGATGCGACTCGCGGTATTTTTGATGCCACCTTCGAAGGCATTATTGTTCTCGACCTAGGTGGCAAGATCATCGATCTCAATCAACCGGCGGCGCGCATCCTCGGAGATAAACAAACTCAGTTGCTAGGGAAAAGTGTTTTCAAGTTCTTTCCATTCGAGACCGCCAATCGGCTGGTGGCCGCCGCCCATGAAGTGGCACCAAAGACCTTTAAGGCCAGCTGTACCTCAACACAGGGAAACTGTGTTCATCTGGAGGTTTCAACCAAGTCCTATATGCATCTCGGACTACCATCGATCCTGGTCGCTTTTGAGGACGTCAGCGAACGCATGCAAATGGAAGCGCAAATCCTGCAGCAAGACCGCTTGGCTTCGGTGGGCCTACTCGCCTCGAGCCTTGCCCATGAGATCGGCACTCCGCTAGGGGTCATGCGCGGTCGGGCCGAAATCATTCTCATGCATGCCGAGTCGGATTCATCGGTCTCCAAAAATGCCACAGTCATCGTCAGTCAAATTGATCGCATTTCTAAATTGATTCATTCACTGCTGACACTCGCCCGCGGCGAAAAAGTACAGACCGTCGGGCAGACCGACGTGCTTCAGGTCTTAACGGAAGTCATGGATCTCCTCGGCCATGAACTGACTCGTAATCGTATTGACATCGAAATCAATGTTCCGCGTGGCGTACTCGTCAAAGCCGCCTCAGGTCAACTGCATCAGGTTTTTCTGAATCTCTTGGTAAACGCCTTACATGCGATCCAATCCGCCATGAAGAACGGGCGCGAGCGTGGCCATCGAATTCGCGTGCTGGCAGTCGATGACGGCGCTCGCTGGCGTTTAGGTATCGAAGACAGTGGCTGCGGAATCTCGGAGGCCAATCTTCAGCAACTCTTCAAACCGTTCTTCACCACCAAGGAGATCGGCGTCGGCACCGGCTTGGGCTTAGCGACCTCGTATCGCTTGCTGGAAGCATGGAACGCGACCATCAGCGCACAGAGCAAGGAAGGCGTCGGGACGACTTTCTTTATCTCCATGCTTAAAGCCGACTAGAATACCCTCCTGAAAGCTCTACAATTCCCAAGCGTCGCCGATATTTGGAATCGCGCACTCCCAGCCAAAGCGTTCAGTTATCCGCCGGCGAAGGGCATCGGCAGCGGAGGGTTCACCGTGATTCACAAAGATGCGCTTGAGTGCTTTGTTCTTTGGTCTCGCCGCGAGCCACGACAGGGTTTCGTCACAATCGGCATGGGCCGAGAACGAGCCCAGGTTCTTTACCCGAGCGATTACTTTAATGTACTGACCATGTATCTTGATCTCATCGATGCCTGAGACAAGTGCTGCGCCACGGGTCCCTGCCGCCTGAAAGCCAGCAAACAAAATCGTGTTACGCGCATCACCGGCAAGCGCATGCAGATGGTGAAGCACTCGCCCACCCGTCGCCATACCACTTGCGGAAACAATGATGCGTGCAGACCCTGCCTCATCGAGCTTCTTGGAGTCTTCCGGAGTGCGCACAAAGCGAACTTCATCGCGCAACATTTCCACACACTCATCGGGACCGAGGCGATGAAAGCCAGTTGATTTCATATAAAGCTCGGTCACGTCGGTCGCCATGGGACTATCAACATGTACCGGAATGGCTGGAATTCGCTTTTCTTTCTTGAGGCGCGCGATCGCGTAGAGAAGTTGTTGCGCGCGACCGACCGTAAACGCCGGAATCAAAAGTACGCCACCACTCTGCATGGCGTCCTTAATACAGTTCGCCAGTTCATCCAGCGGAGTCTCCGGTGGATGGCGGCGATCGCCATAGGTCGACTCAACCACGAGATAGTCCGATTCAAGAGGTGCATCGGGAGAAACCATGACTTCGTCATGCGGTCGCCCTAAATCACCCGAAAAGACGATCGATGCTGCATCTTCCGCAGAGGTGCCCGTTAGGCGAATACCACACGCACCCAGAATATGACCAACCTTGAAAAACTCCGCGCTGAGGCCAAAGGCTTCAAATGGCGCACCCACCTGTATAGGTTCAAAGAGCGTGAGCGTGCGATCGACATCGATTGACTCATAGAGCGGCAAGGCGGGAGTGTGTTTGGAGTAGCCACGCTTGTTGGCATAGCGGGCTTCTTCCTCCATCAACTTCGCCGAGTCAAAAAGCAAGATCTTGCACAGATCTGCGGTTGGCATCGAGCTGTAAATCGGACCCCGAAATCCTTCTTTCACGATTCGCGGCAAATATCCGGAGTGATCCAGATGGGCATGCGTAAGGAAAATCGCCTGGATAGTTTTTGGGTCCACAGGAAATTGATCCCAGTTCTTAAGACGCAGTGATTTCAAACCTTGAAACAAACCACAATCAACTAGCACTCTCCCGGCGCGAGTCGTGAGCATGGTCCGTGAGCCGGTTACGGTTCCGACACCACCTAAAAACTCGATACGCATAAGAAAATCCTCCTAACAGACTGTTGAAAAACGATATGCGGGCTGTTCAAAAAGGTCCAGATGCGAGGCGGCGGCAGTCAGCTCGACTGAGGCGCAGTTCCTCTGCTTCGCAGGGAGAGATGACTGTCGCCAACGAAGCAGATGGGCCTTTTTCAACAGCCCGCTAAAAGAACTTTAAGAACAGAGACAGAAAGCCCGCCGCAATCAAGATCAATCCCGGAAGCCACGGCAGGCGCTGGTTTAAGGGGCGCAAAACTCTGCCGAATACGCCACCCAAAATACCACCAGTCAACAGCGACGCTCCGGCCTCTAGCGCCGGCAGTGTGCCGAGAAAAAATGCCGCCATACTGATGGCGCCGTAACCGGCCGACCCCGTACTCGCTGCTCCGAGGACAAAAGCATACAGCCAACCGCACGGCAAAAGCGGCAAAAATAAACCACCCAGGACCGGCACCACCACTCCGCTGGATCCTGGTTTTACCACTCTAGAATAGAAAGCCGTAAAACGCCGACCGATGGGTTCGGGCCAGGCGAGATGAAGAGAATTGAAGGCCCGCAGACCAACCACCAACAACGCACTGGCGAAAAGTATCAGTGCCGCAGTGGCAAGCTGTGGTGGAAGCTTTGGCATCTCGGCGCCAAGCGCCCCCGCTAAGGCACCGAGGCCGATATACGAAACACCACGTCCCGCATGGAAAACCCACCGGGCGCGCACACCGGAGGTCATCGCCGCGATCAGCCCCGTACACATTCCGGCACAATGGAGACTCCCGAGAATGCTGGCGCCAAATATCGAAAGCGGCAAACCCCACTTCCACGTGTGGGCAATTTGCGCCATTTGTTCATGGTCACATAAAGGGGCCAACAAGGCGAATCTCATGCTGGTTAATGGTTTTCAATTGCCCACCTTGAGCTTCAGTGGTCACGGTCAACTTGGCAACGCCGTTCTTCACCATGGACTTCGGAAAGCGTATAAAGAGCCCGGTCCGTTTAATCTCGCCTGTTTTCAGTGACAACGGGTGAAAGGGCGTTGTCAACTTCACGCCACTGGTCTCTAGCTCAGCTGACACCTTAAATTCAATATTCACATCCTCACGCGTTTGGCTGGAAACCTGCACTTGAAAATGATTAAGAACAAAATCATCAGCGCCCTCTTTCACCAGCGTAAAGGGTTCACCACGACCTCGCAAGAACTCGTAATCAAGCGGCTCACGGGTGTAGAGGACAAAAGCGAATGCACTCAACAGCCCCACGAAAGCGAGCGCATAGGCCACGGCTTCCGGACGCCATAAATTTGCCTTCTCTTCCCCCTTCAAAGAATCGTAACGAATCAATCCCTCAGGTTTACCGACTTTACTCATGACCTCGTCACAGGCGTCCATACAAGCCGTGCAACTGATACATTCCATTTGCAGACCGCGGCGAATATCAATGCCGGTCGGGCAAACAGATACACAGCGAAAACAGTTGATACAATCCCCTGTTTTTTCGCCCTTAGGTTCATCACCTCGTCGGGGCTCGCCCCGCCCGCTATCGTATTTAATCACCTTCGTGGCATCATTCATGATCACTGACTGCAAGCGCCCATAAGGACAAATGATGATGCAAAACTGTTCCCTGAACCAACCGAAATCAAACGCGATCCACGCGGTGATCGAAAACACGACCAGGAAATAGCCGAAGTTCTGATCGGGTGGCCGGGCCATCATTTCCAACATTGATTTCGCACCGGCAAAATAGGCGATAAAACTATGCGCGATCACCATCGAAACACCGAAATAAGCGCCCCACTTCAGTGTTTTTCGCCAAAACCTTTTGAACGACCAGGGCTGCTCGTCTCGGCGGCGACGTATGAGGTGGTTGCCTTCGACCCAACGTTCAATTCGCCTGAAGATAGCGTCGATAAACACTGTTTGTGGACATGCCCAGCCGCACCAGACACGCCCCCAAATCGTGGTTACGAAAAGAATCGTCACAAAGCCAAGAAGCACCAGCAGAAAAAGAACCGGTACATCATGCGACCAGAAAATATGTCCAAAAAAGATAAAGCGGCGGTGAACAACATCGATGAGCAGCATCTGTTCACCCCCATAGCGAAGCCACGGGGCGATCAAAAAAATCGCTAGCATCAACAAATGAGCGAGCTTGCGACGATTCTTCCATTTACCCCGCACATCCGAGGGGTAAACAAAGGCCCTGCTGCCGTCTTCGTTCGTCGTACCTAGTCGCGATGGGTGCAGATCCAGGGCCATTTGAGATTCCTATTCTAATCCTTAACTAACTCTCCCTGTGGAGCTTTCGCATCCGCCGGGTTTGAACCACGAAGTGACTTAATAAATACGGTCACGTTGATCAGCTCTTCTGGTTTTAGAGCTTGCTGCCAAGGCGGCATACCTTTGGCCGGCACTCCGACCTCGATGACGCTTCTGATCTCTGGCAGTGTACCCTTACCGGCGATCCAATAGTCATCGGCCAGATTTGGGCCGATCTGTCCTTGGCCGTTCGCACCATGGCACGCCGAGCACTTCTCAACGAAAACTTGTTTGCCACTTGCGATCTTGGCTGGATCCTTCATCGCTTCCGTAAGAACAGCTCCGATGTCAACATTACTGACCGGTGGAGCGCTCGCCACCACTTGTGCCTTCACAGCCGCCATTTCTGTCGTCAACTCTTGTTGCAGACTGGGAGCAAGGCCAAACTGATAAACGACGTAGTAAATCACTCCGAACACAACCGAACCAATAAAGGTCAGAAGCCACCAATTCGGTAGCGGAAAATCAAACTCACGAATACCGTCGTAGTCGTGATCCGTCAGGTACTTGCTCTCCTCTGCGGAAAGCGCGGTGTTGGTATCTTTCTGATCATTCTTGTTGTTATCGCTCATACGCTCCTCCGATCTGCCTCTGAGTGGTCGAGCACCACGCCAGCATAGAGATCTGCTTCACTCTTCGATGTAAAAACAAAAGTTCTGACAATGACACCGATAAAAACCGCAAGAAAAAGAACTAAAGCGGTACAACTCAATATCGGCAGCGGAAATTGCCGCAAAGCCTGCATGATCATTTCACGACCTCCGGGTTTTTACCAAGACGTTGCATATAGGCGATCAATGCAATGATCTCTTTATCTTCAACATCGGCAGTCACCCCACCGCCACCGGCTACCAGGGCCTCGGTGATTTTTTTCGCTTCGGCACGTGCGTTCGCCTCGGCGTTGGCAATTTCGTCGGCCGAGTACGGAACCCCGACCTGCTTTAAGACTTCAAGCTTCCGCGAGAGAATCGCGAAATCGGTCTTGGTGCTAGCCAGCCAGCCGTACTCAGGCATGATCGAGTTACTGACCACCGCGCGGGGGTCAATCATATGGCGGTAATGCCACATATCCGGGTACTTGCCGCCAATACGCGCAAGATCAGGCCCGGTACGTTTCGATCCCCATTGGAAGGGATGATCATACATCGACTCTTCCATCTGGCTGGCCGGTCCGTAGCGCAAGACTTCCGACACCGAAGTGCGGATCAATTGCGAATGACAGTTGTAGCAACCTTCCTTGATATAAACATCGCGGCCCGCAAGCTCGAGCGCGGTATAGGGTTTAATCTTATTAGGCATATCGACATAGGCATGCGCGAAAATCATCGGCACCAGCGAGAAGATACTGCCAACAAGTATGGCAACCAGTGACAAGACCGTAAATACGGTGACCATACCTTCAAGGCGACGATGCGAAGGTGTACCCGACGGTTCAGGTTGATTGAGATCAACACGTGCCGGAACCTGAGCCTTCTCATCAGCGAGATCCTTCGGCGCTGAGGCGATGGTTTTCACGAGGTTATAGAGCATAAAGCAGTACCCGACAATGTACAGCGTACCGCCAAAGGCACGCGCCCAATACATCGGCACGATGCGGGTCACGGTCTCAACGAAATCAGGATAAACCAAACGCGCCTGATCGGTCATCGCACGCCACATAAGGCCCTGGGTAATACCAGAGATCCACATCGAAACGACGTAAACGATAATACCGATGGTGGCGAACCAGAAGTGATAGTTCATCAACTGTTTGCTATAAATTTCGCGCTTCCAAAGCTTGGGCACAAGGAAGTACACCATGGCCATGGTGATAAAACCGTTCCAACCGAGAGTGCCCTCATGCACATGACCAACGATCCAGTCAGTGTAGTGCGCAAGCGAGTTGACCGATTTAATTGAAAGTAGCGGCCCCTCAAAGGTCGACATTCCATAAAAGGTGATACCGACCACAAAGAACTTGAGAATCGGCTCGGTACGTACTTTATCCCACACTCCGCGAAGTGTAAGCAAACCGTTAACCATACCGCCCCAGCTCGGCGCCCACAAAGCGACCGAAAAGACCATGCCGAGGGTTTGCGCCCACTCCGGCACCGCCGAGTTCAAGAGATGGTGCGGCCCCGCCCAGATGTACATGAAAACCAACGACCAAAAGTGAATGATCGACAGGCGATAGCTGTAAACCGGCCGGTTGGCTGCTTTGGGAACAAAATAGTACATCAAACCCAAGAATGGCGTGGTCAAAAAGAAGGCCACGGCATTGTGACCGTACCACCACTGCACCATCGCATCGTGAATACCCGCATCAACCGGATAGCT
>SXRI01000223.1 GCA_005793615.1 Bdellovibrionales bacterium | reverse complement strand
TCCATGTCGGAAATTTCCAGAAAGACCTTGATTTTCAATGGTCTAGCAAAACAGTCCAGGGCTGGGAGTCTGTGCTAGCCACAAACTGACTTCGGTCGTCTGGACATGGCGAGCGGTAACCGCGAAGATTAACTATATGGCGCGTAAATTCCAGTTTAGATTTTCGGTAAACATCATGGTTGCTAGTACCCTGCTGGGGGTTTTGTCTATCGTTGCGAAAGCGGCGACGCTGGACCTGACAGGTGCAATGACGTTGGCGCTCGAAAAAAACTTGGATGTGCGTTTGTCGGTCTTCTCGATTGGCGACAAAGAAGCAGCGCTCACCAAGACGATGGGTGATTTCGATTTCAACCTTTCGGGCACGGTGACGCGAGATCACGCGGAGACTCCATCGAGTTCCAGCCTTGACGGAGTGGGGTCGGTGGTCCGGTCGGACTCTATGAGTTATAAACCGACACTGAGTAGAAAAACGATTTACGGTACGGAACTTTCCGTCCCCTATAGCTATACGACCAGTGAAAGTAACTCGTCCTATAACCGCATTCCGGTCGGGCACAACACGTCGCTGGCGCTAAAAGTCACGCAGCCTTTGCTGAAGCCATTTCAGGATGATTACTTTCGGCGCAATATTCGGCGCGCTGAATTTGATCTTGCGCAGGCGCGGGCGAAACACGGCGAGAAGCTTGATGACACGGCCTTGCGGGCCGCCGAGCTCTTTCTCGAAACCGCGCGCGAGCAACAAACTCTGCGAGTCCAAGAGATGATGTACGAAAATGCCCGGCAGGCCGAAGAGTTCGTCAAGCTTAAGAAGAGGGTGGGAAAATCCTCGTCCATCGAGGTTCTGGAAGCTGAAGCAGCGACATCTAAAGCTTTGGATGGTGTTTTGAGCTCTCGTCTTAGCATGGCGACGAAGATGGATGATCTTTCGATTCATGTCTTCGGACAAACTCAAACGATCGATCTCTCTGATGGTCTAAAGGAATTTCTTGGAGGAAATCCCCGAAACGACCTGAATTCCCTGGTGGCGTTAGCGCAGAAGCGGCGTTCGGAGCGCGTCTCGCAAGTTCAGGCAACGAAAAAATCGGAGGTCGAACTCAGTGCCGCGCGCGCTGATCTTTTGCCGACTTTCAATTTCGAGAGCTCCTACACTCATAAGGGTCTTGCCGAAGGTTTTGGTGCTTCCCAACAACAGGTCAGTCGTGGCGACTTTCCGTCGTGGTCCCTGGGATTGAAACTTGAACGACCAATCATGCAGTATGCGGCGCGTGCGGCTCTGGATGCCAAGCGCTTCGCTTACGAACAGCAGCGCCTCAAAGAGGCCGTGGTTGTTCGAGATATCGAGATCGAGGTACGCAAAAGTATTCGTGACGTCGATGTGAACTGGGAACGTTTACAGGCTCTGCGAAACGCGGCAATGGCCCAGAGACAGCGTATCGAGGCCGTTGCCGAGAAATTCAAGGCGGGTCAGATTTCCGTTTCCGATATGAATCGAGCGCGTGCCGACGCCGAGACAAGTGAAGTTGATGAAATTAAGAGTCGATATGCCTATGTAAAGTCCCGCCTCAAGTTAATGGCCAGTGCCGGCACGTTATTGGACTACGTGAAGAGTACCCGAGGTTTGATCAATCAGCCGATGATTGAGTGAACTGGTAACGAACAGATTTACCCTTTCCCTGAATGAGCAACCAACCGCCAGCCCGAGCGTCTTCGGCAAAGCGATGGAAGCTTGAACGGGAGCAGTTCAAAAGCTCCATGGCTTCGTTTGTGGCGAACCAGCGACCAGGAGGGAATTTTTCCAACAAAAGTGTCCGCTGAGTTTCTCGCGGATGAATAGCGTGCGGAGCGGAAGAAAAACCAAACGCCAATTTCCCTTCGATGTTGATTTTGTAACCACTCTTCCCATGAGCGAGACTCACGGGTAATCGGTTCG
Source organism: Bdellovibrionales bacterium (assembly GCA_005793615.1). Taxonomy (GTDB): domain Bacteria; phylum Bdellovibrionota; class Bdellovibrionia; order Bdellovibrionales; family JAMPXM01; genus SXRI01. The sequence goes on along the minus strand of SXRI01000223.1, from coordinate 7,210 downwards.
CCTCTAGCCAGCCTCGCGTGCGCCGCAGCGCTTGCCTGATGCGCAGAGGTGATGATTCGACATCAAAATATTCGCCGGGATAGAGGAGACCAAAAAGTCGTCCGGTATTGCTGGGCTCGTAGAGATCGCTGCTTAAAGCCACAAGAACCTGGTGAGTTTTTCCGCCCGTCTTGAGACTGGGGCAACCTTCGCAGCGACCATCATTGAGTCCAATCAGCACTTCCCAATTCTTGGGGCCCCACTCGAATTGAGAACTGGGAGAGGCCGATGTCTTCTCTATCAGGCGGGTGCGGTAGGCTTTCATGGGTGTGCCATAGTAAAGATGATCAAACGTATTTTGATTGAAGAAAAACTGAAGGGTCATGTAGTCCACCTCGCGAACACTGTGCCAGTGGCGCTCACGAATGGCTTGCTTGCGAAACCGCAATAGCGGCGTCACTGATTTTTGTTCCTGAGCAGTGATAAAGGCGAGCCATTTTTCCACTAAAATTCGATCATAACTCTGGCCTTGAGCAAAAATTTCCAGTGCTGAGTTAAGCGCTGTTCGAGCGGCCGGGAAGTCATGACGCTGAAAGTGAACTTGCGCTAACAACTCGAAGGCGTTGCCGATGAGACGAGTCGCGCCTCGCTCTCGTGCGATCTCAATGGTCGAGAGAATCGAGGACTCCGCGTTATCAAGTTGACCGGTTTCGATGAGCGAGGCATTCAAGTTAACTTGCGCGATCAGTGCCATGTAATCATCAGGATTTGTTTGTAGGAATTTCGTGAAGCACTTCAACGCGCTGCTGTAGTCCCAGTTGGAAACGTTGAGAAAGCCTTGGTACAAGAGCGCCTCGGGGGCCTGATTGCTGCGCACTTCCTTTAGAAGCCCGAGAGCCTCGTCGATTGAACCGTTACGCGAGAGAAGCACAGCATATTCACAGATCTCACCCGCTGAAGGAGGTTGTGCTAAGGGGTGTTGGTGACGAATGACGGGTTGAAGAAGACGCAGTCCCTTCCCAATCAAGCCTACACGGCGGCAGATTTTCGCGAGTTCCTGCCGTTGCTTTCGCGGAACCTTAGCTAAATTCATTTTCGTGATGGCTGCCGTGGCAGTCGCGATCTTGCCTTCGCGAATCAGGAGATCAAGTTGAGAGGTGAGCACTGACATCTCACGCAGGTCTGTTAGCCTTGCGCCCCGGAAAAAGCTCGTCGAGTTTTTTCTGCAGAACTGAGGGCATTATGGGTTTGACGATGTAGCCGTCAGACGCCAGGCTGCGGGCTTCGCGAACAACCGGTGGATCGATGACCGCCGAGCAAAAAACAAAGCGTACAAGCTTGAGATGTCTGGAAGCACGTACGAGTTTAAGCAGTTCTAAGCCGTTCATTTTAGGCATTGCGACGTCACAAAAGACCACCTTGATCTTTGCCGCCTCAGTGGCAGGAAGAGCCTTTAACCAATCCCAAGCCTGTGCCCCATCAGGAAAATCCACGACATCGAAGGCGAGGCGCTTAAGGAGTCCAGAAATGGCAGCGGTATTCGCTTGAGAATCTTCGACCACTACGACGACTTCGTTTTTAAAGGAAGAAGGGGCTGGTTTGGCACCGGGCTGTTGCATCTGTGCTCCTTAGGTCAACTAACTTTGTAGGACTGTCAATATTAAAGGTGAAGTAGCTCACTAAGACAAATCGAATTTTCCCGGTCTTTCGAACGATCTTACTTTTGTCTTGCTCTTGTCTTGCCATTGCCTGCCGATTGTGAGATCAAGCAGCCCGCTAGAGGGTGAATCCGGTGAGAGTCCGGAACTGTCGCGCAACGGTATGCAGTCTGAGGTCGTACGAAAAGGTCGTACGGACAGCCTTAACAACAGACTGATAAGTCCGATCCCCCGCATATACTTTAACGACCTAGACCTTACGCGTGATGAGGAGGGATATCTTGAAATTCAGCTATCGGTTCCTCCTGCGGCGAGTCGCTCTCCAGATTTGTTCAATCGCCTTTCTGCCAATCGCTAGCCAGGCGCTTCCGCCGCTTGTGATTGAAGGTACTGTCTTGGGGAAAGTAAAAACCTCCGACGAGTCAGTCGTGCAAGTGCATCGAGGCGTAGGTGCTAAGGAGATCGATGCTCCGCTAAATGAGTTAGGTATTGAACTCAAGAATATGGAACGCCTTGAGGACATCGCGCTCGATCGTCAGGGCGATGTTTGGTGGTTGCGGCCCCGTCCTATGAGTAGGCAGAGTTGGCAGGGGCTTGTCCATACCGATCTTTCGCGGGACCAAAGCCTGAAGACCAGGGTCTCTGGTGAGTGGCTTGAGTATCCAACGGTAATAGAGGCCGGTTTAGCTCACGATGCTCGCGATCTGGTGGTTTTGGAAAACAAACAGAACCCATTTGATCCCACTTTAGGTCGTGAGGAGCGTATCCCCCGAAAGGAAGAACGCGCCTTTGCCAAGATCAAGGTTTCGGGGCGAAGCCTTGAGGCGCTCACTGATGCCGACATTAAAAGTGGCGATATTCATGCCGGTGCGCTCCTCAGTGGCCGAAAGCAGATCAGTCAAGAGAGTTTGACAGTCAAGTGGCGAAGGGGCGCCATCGAGTGGCTTCCATACGTTCAAAGTCGACAGAATGAGTTTACATCTTCAATCAGCCCGTTATTGTCCAATACCGGTCGCGGCTTGCGAACAGGAACTATGGTGAAGTGGTCTGATACGAGCGTGCCGGAAGAGGAGTTGTCACTCAGCGGTGCGGTCTCGGCTGAATCGCTGACGCGGATTTACGCTGATCAGAGCGAAGCCAGATTCCAACGCTACGATTTTTCAACCGTACTTGGGAAAGCAACGAGTCTTTCTTTTATTGATCTAAAGGTGCGCCTTGCTGCAGACGCCGCTGAAGATGCAGTTCATACCCCTCGGGACAGCTCTTTCAAGGCCCAGATCTGGGATCTCGGGGTCGAAGTTTCCAGTCCGCGACGGTTTCAGCAGGGTGTTGTCGCGCGGGTGCGGCGTTTTGCGCTTTTACCGACACCGACGCAGAGATTTGGAGACGGTGCACTGCTCATGGGCTCAGAGGATTTGCAGCCGGAGACGGGCCTGCGAGCTTCAGTCGGGCCATGGATTCAATTGGCGGGCATGGAGCTGGAAATTTCCGGATTCTATGAACAAGTGGTTAACGCACCGGTGATGATCGCGGTGTCACCGACGTCGGCCCGCACAGTCGGCCTTGGTGGTGTTTGGGCCGAGGGGCTCGATGTTCGCGGTTCTGCGGGCCTCGGCGCACTTAAAATCAATGTTGTTTATAGCTATCAAGACGCTCTCAACAGTTCCGAGATCAGTTGGCAACGAGGTAAGGCCGTGCCGGGACGCCCTCGGCATGCGATGAAGACGGGATTTGAGTATTTCCGAGGTCTTTGGAAGGGCGGCGCGGACTATGGTTATCGCAGCGAAGACGCTCTCGATCTGGCGGGACTCTGGCAGAAGCCACCGCATCACGATCTCGGGGCCTACCTTGGTTACGGCACCCGCGATTGGGAGTTTCGCCTGGCCGGGGGGAAACTATTGGCAAAAGAGAATGGACTGCCTTCAGCAGAGTTCGCAGGTCAGGCCGCGCCTGATTTGTTGGAACCGAAACTTGAACAGATGGAGATAAGACTACAATGCGAATTCCTTATGTGATGCCTTTGTTGATACTTGGTTGGATCACTCTTTTAGGCGCGTGCGTGCCGAAGCCAGCGGCGGCGCCGTTGCCGGATCGATTTTCCATGTCGCTCGTTGGCATTGAAAGCACAGCCAAGAGTCTATGGTTTACAACCAGCAACTTTTCCAGTGGCGGTAAACTAGGCCGAGTGGATTTTAAAAGCGGCTTGATTGAACGCTCAGTTTTGGCAATAGGCGCTGACACGGTAATTTTCGCCGATACATCACCGGGTTTAGAAAACGGTTTAATTTTGCTCACACGCATGGGGCAAGATGCGGTGACGATCTTGCGAGGGGCACGTGCCGAGGTCGTCGCCCACCACCCGCTCCCGAAGATGATCAATCCGCAAGGTGCGGCTCGTGACGCTTTAGGAAGGGTTTGGGTTACGTCTCAGGGATCGAATCATGTCTTGGTGCTGTCGCCCGATCTCAAAGAGGAGATCGCGAGCAATATTGACTTAAGTTCCTTGCAAGCTTCTACAACACCGAGTGCACGAGCTGATTTGGCACAGATCGCGCCTCTTAATTCAACGCATATGGTAGTGAGTGCTCAGCGCCTTGATCGTGGTGTGGGGACCTGGAAACCTCAGCCGCAGTCGGGTCTTGCGCGCATTAACACGGAAACCTTAAAGGTCGAGTTTGCCGGACTAGTTGACGCAACCAACCCCATTCAATTGGCAGTGCATAATGAAAAAGTCATTCTTGCGGGCGCTGGCGATTTTTCCAGTCCGGCAGGAGCCCGAGGCAAAGTGGCGACTCTTGGTGGGCCACTCTTTGCGATCGAAGCGGCAAGAGAATATGGCGCTAAGATTATCGCCGCGGATCTTGAAACGCGGGGAGCCCCAGCTACGGTCATCGCTTGGTACGCGGATCAGAAGCGGAGCTGTATCGAGGTCGGAACCGTGCAAGTGGTTTGCGATGGTAACGAACAAAATCAGGGATATGTGTTTGGTGCCGTTCGACGCAGCGGCAGGTTTATTTTCGTATCCTATGTCGCGCTCGGTGCGGCCGAACTTTGGATCATCGAGATAGATAGCTCGCAGCAGTTGCGCGCTCTCGAGAAAAAAACGATGGATATGCCGATTCAGAGTATGAGTTTTGGCCCATAAAATTATTTAGACCTCGAATTAGGCGACTTTCCTTGCGGTCGATGCGAAGTGATAGGATACTTTTTTTCCCTCGCCCTTACGCTCCAGAAGGCCTTGCTCGATGCCCCAGTTGATGATTCGTTGTATGGTTTGGCGCGCAAGTTTGAGTTTGTTGCGCGCTTCAGACGCCGTAAAACTGCGTTCGGGGAGTGAGCTTTGTAATCTTTCGAAATGCAAATTCATGATATCCACTGAGCGGCGCTCAAGATGGATACGGAAGGAAAAGTCGCTATTGATGAGCAGCGTGTAGAAGCCGTGAAATTCACGGATCTCGACGGGGATTTTGTTCTCTCGCAGCCAAGCTCGGGTGCGATTGATGATCGCGTGCACGCGATCCGGCGATGAACTGGGATCGAAGTGCTCGCCCCGAAAGAGTTCTGAGAAGATTCCGGCAATCCGTAGCGGATGGTAGAAGTCTCGCAAGAGAATCTCAAGCAGTTGGTGGCATTTTCCTCCGGCAGGTAGCAGGCGATAGATTTTCTCTGCTTGGTCGATTTGCCCAGTGTGCAGATCCATACGGGGGGCATTTTTTGGACCGAGATAGTAGACAGAACGATCCGAGGTCTTGTTCATTTCCGCAAAAATGCGCTCGCGAAATCCCTGGTAAGGCGTACCGAAGATCAAATGAAGAAACTGACTAATGTCGAATTTGATACGCAAGGAATATAGATCTGCGAGGCGAACGTCTTCCCAGCTGCGGTTATCGAGGGCTCGTTGCCGCAAATCCTTAAGAGGTACGGTTGATTCCTCTTCAAGACCGTCGAGAATCAGTTTCCACTTTAAAAAGAGAAGACGGTCACCGGTTTTGGCGGATTCGAGATATTGCTCACCCATTTCGATATCACGTTTGGCAGCTTCGAAATTTCTTTCCTGGATAAAAAGCTGCGCGCGATAGGCGAGACTTGAGCAAAGCATCCGCTTATGTCCCTCTGCCAAGGAAGTTTGAATTGTCTCCGCGAGTATTTTTCCGGCGTGCTCAAAGTGTCCGCTTTCGACATGCGCCAGAGCCAAGTTCACCCGACCAACGAGCGCAGCGTAGGCGGGAGGTTTGGTACCTAAAAATCGATTTAAGTCGGGAATGGCTTTCTCGAATTCCCACCGAGTCATGCTGACTAGGGCGCGATACTGAAGTGCCTCTGGGGCCTTGGTGACATCGACTCGATGTAAGAGTGTGTCGGCTTCATTGGTGGCACCGATTCGCAATAGGAGCATACCGTACTCGGCAAGTTCGCTCGGAGAGGCGTCGCTAAGAACGCGCGAATTGCCCGGGTAAACAATTTTCGCTAGTAACGTAAGGCCGAGGTTCCATAAACCCACGCGTCTAGAAATCTGAGCTAAAGGCAGGCGCCAAACCCTAGGGACTCGGACAAGGTTGATCCCGACGAGCCTCTTGCTGACGGTATGCGCTTGCCCCTATCGAATCTCGGCATCGCACTGTTGAATGAGTGTTTCAAAGTCATACACCTGAGGTACCTGCTATCTAAATTGTTTTCGGGCAAATGTCGGCAGGCCTTAAATCTCTCGGCCCGCAATCCCTCCAAAACACTGTTTCTCGAGGGAAAGCGGATGAGTTTGAGACAGGAGAAACAGGGTTTCTCCTGTAGTAACGGGCCGGCTGATAAATGTCGGTGCCGGGCATGTTGCGGCTGATAGATGTCGGTTTAGGATGGTTCCGCGGCGGGAGATGATGGATTCAACGGGATGCAGGAGGAATTATGAAAACAGACTTTGGTTCGATGATCAAAGCAGGTGCCAAGGGCTTAAAGGCATTCGCGGGTCTCTTTCGGACAGGTGCTGATCAAGCGAATTTGTGTGCCCATATTCCTGGCCCGATGCAAATAGACTTCGCCAATGGCGGTTTTGATTTCGAGAAATCGATGATCATGCAGGGCGCGGTTGTGGGAATTGTCGATATGGTGTCGTCGACCACGATCTCAAACGCGGTCGATATGTTAACGGAGTTCAATTTTAAACGCGAGTTCCAGCGCCGGGCCTCTGCGCGTGCGAGCGAAAACGGTATTGTGATCTTGAATCATACCGGTGACGGCTTTGTATTCCTTGCGAACTACCATCAGAGAGAAACCTGGCAGAATCAGGTGCTACGCTTCCATCGTTCTTTGAACGAAGATTTTCAGCGTCTACTCAACGGTCTGAGGCAGCAAACCGGTCACGATTTTCAAAGCGGTCTGCGATTTGGAGTAGCGAGTGGCAATGTTATCCTCGGCTTCCTGAGTTCGAATCCGGCGCATTTCACCGCTGTGGGTGCCGTCGTGAACCTAGTACTCCGACAAGAAAGTTTCTAGCCGTTTTTTAGAGCCCGCTTCTTCGCGGGTTTGACTCTTTGCAGTAGCAACATGTTTTTGTTCTCGATTATCCATTCAAATTCCTC
>SXRI01000222.1 GCA_005793615.1 Bdellovibrionales bacterium | reverse complement strand
GAGTCTGTTTTTCATTGACCGCGGACTGTGCGGACGTCGAAGAGAGAAAAACCAACGAGAAAGCAGCCAAACTCAATCCTAGAAGAACTCGCATCTTTAACTCCTCATTCATCGCATTTTCCTACCAAATTGATAGTATCGCCATGGGACTTGCAGGCTTTATGCCGGTGATTTTATGCGATTAAATCTGCTTTTACCAGAGCTGATGTCATAGTGTCATCGGTCTGAGCCCCAACTTGTCGCTTTCGACTGTCAGGCCTGTGACTTTTTTCGCTCGCTTGCCAAACGCTCGTGGCCTTGTTAACCCATGCGTCGAATGATGCAACAAAACGTATTCGAACCCATCGGTTTTATCGAATCATGCTTCAAAGAACGATTCGGAACTCCACGGCAGCCAGGACTGGTTCCCTCGTCATGGGGTCAGCTGCGGCTACGTCCTGAACTCAATCTCAGCGAAGCCCTCGAGGGCCTTGAGGGCTTCTCGCATCTTTGGCTCATCTTTGTTTTCCACCAGAATATGAACAAAGGTGTGAATGCCAAGGTTCAGCCACCTCGACTCGAAGGCGAGAAGACGGGGTTATTCGCCACGCGTACTCCTCACCGTCCCAATCCCATTGGTCTATCAGTCGTCAAACTCGATCGTTTGGAGCCCGGACTGTTGCATTTTTCGGGCGTCGATCTCATTCATGGCACTCCGATTCTTGATATAAAACCCTATGTCCCGGCCGCTGATTGTCTGCCTGAGGCCACGGCTGGTTGGACCGCCGCCCGCCCAGAACGAACTCTACAAGTTGAGTTTACAACTGCTGCCGTCTCTCAGTTTGAGCTATGCTTTGGCGCAATGGCTGCTCGTGCCCAAGGAGCGGTCAAAGAACTTCTCGAGCTAGATCCCCGCCCCGTGTTTTACCGTGGCACTGGTGATAATCCCAACCCTTACACCGATACCTATGGCTTTCGCTTCGACGATTACAACATTGTCTATCGTATGCAGGGCGCACTTGCGACCGTGTTGTCAGTTCAGCCTTGGGCTGAATATCTCGCCAGCAAGGACCGCAGATAGTTTCGTCGATTCCCTAAGGAAAGTGGCCCGAAGGTCGGCTCTTGCCGCTTTGTTTTTAGGTCTTGGACGTTCCCTTGAACACTCCTACAGGAGTCGTGTCAGCGACTCCTGAAGACCAATATGGCGAGCGCGCAAGCCTTCCAACAAAGTCTTGTCGGCCGCCACCAGATCTTCCGGTGCATTCTTGATGAAGTTTTCGTTGCCAAGCTTCTGTGAAAGAACAGCGATGTCCTTTTGGATTTTCTCGATGGCCTTTTGAATGCGCTTCACCTCGGCCTCGATATCAACCAAACCTTCAAGTGGCACGATCACATCAACGCTAGCTTCCGGCAAGCGTACCGGTGAAACCGCGCACTTCGCCAGTGATCCGGGCTCGGCCTGAATTTCACAGCCTTCGAGACCATCAAGACGAGCCAGGCGCACGATCTGCGCTTTGTTCTCGCCCAGGATCTTTTGGACTCGATCATCGCTCGGAGCCAAACGCACTTTAATTACCACGCCCGGCTTGATCTGATTCTCACCACGAATATTACGAATCGCCGTGATGACTTCTTTTACGATCTTCATTTCAAAGGCCGCATCCTTGGAGCCGATCGACAGCCATTCCTTATCAGTACGCACCGTCGGATACGGTTCATTGATCAAAGCTGCACCACGAATCGGAAGTTTCCCATAGATCTCTTCGGTGATGAACGGCGTGAACGGATGCAAAAGACGCATGATCCGATTGAGAGTTTGTGCCAGCACCAACTGCGTGGCTCTTCGCTCGGCGGTCTTCTCAGTCTCGGCCTTACCGGCGTAAATGATGGGCTTCACAAATTCGAGATACCAGTCGCAGAATTCATTCCATACAAAGTGGTAAAGGGCGTTCGCCGCATCGGCGAAGCGATCTTCTTCCAAACACTGCTCAACTGTCGCCTCAAGGACTCCCGTTTCATGCACGATCCACTGGTCTGCTACAGACAAGTCCGTGCGGTTCGGTACGGCTTTAAGGCCTTCGTCCGGAACCTCGAAATCATTGAGTGCGGCCAGCGAGAAGCGAGTCGCATTCCAGATCTTGTTCATGAAGTTACGATAACCCTCAAGACGCGACTCAGAGAATTTGAGGTCACGTCCTGCAGACATCTGCGCCATCAAGGTAAAGCGAAGCGCATCGGCGCCGTACTCCTCGATCAGTTCAACCGGATCAAGGGCGTTGCCGGTCGACTTAGACATCTTCTTACCTTCGGCATCTCGGATGAGTCCGTGGATATAGACTTTGCGGAAGGGTACATCATGCATGAACTCGAGCCCCATGATCATCATGCGTGCAACCCAGAAGAAAATAATGTCAAAGCCGGTCACTAAAACATTGGTCGGATAGAATGTCTTGAGCGCTTCACTCGCTTGTCCACCTTCTCCGGGCCAACCCAGTGTCGAAAACGGCCACAGCGCCGAACTGAACCAGGTG
>SXRI01000221.1 GCA_005793615.1 Bdellovibrionales bacterium | reverse complement strand
CATCAGCGCGGATGACGCCGGCAAAGTAACGGAAGTGATCGACGGTAAGGGGAAGATCCGCCGCCAGGGTCTCACGCACGGGTTTACCGTTGCCCCAAGTTTCGGCGACTGCCAACATTTCAAGATTTTTCTCCAGGCGATCGGCAATGCGTAAAAGAATACCGGCGCGTTCAGTGGCACTGGTGCGACCCCAGGCGGGGGCGGCAGCATGGGCGGCGTCGACGGCGAGTTCAATATCCTGAGCGTTCGAGCGCGCTACCTTGGTGTAGGGCTTGCCGTTAACTGGGCACATCACTTCAAAATACTGACCGCTTCGTGGCTCGGTCCATTCGCCACCGATGTAGTTGCCATATTGATTTTGGAACTTAACTAAAGATCCGGGAAGATTTGGTTCAATATATTTCATTTATTTCCCCTCGTGGTTTGGTTGAAAAACATGACTTCAATTAATTTACTGGTTTTTGATCCGTGCCTCGGCTTTACTCTTCAGCAATGCCTCGATCCGATTTCCGGCAGCGCAGTGATCAAGAATCTCAAGACATTTCTCCACGATTACGCTGCCGGCCTCAGTCGGAGGCAGACCTCCCGGAGAATAAATATTCGAGATCACCGTGTATTCAAAACGAATCTTGGGATTGCCGCTGAACTCCGATGCCTCCTTGCGTGCCGCCGGAGTCTTCAACTGATACAGGAGGTAGGCGGAAAGACTGCGGGCCGAATTGGCATCTCCGCCAGGCCGTTCGCCAATCAGCATAATGGTGAGTTCGGCTTGCACTCGGTCCGCAATTTCCTCGCCAAGTTTCACGCGACCGTAGCGAGCCACGATCGGCGGCGCCATTGAAACACTGTGCGCATTGAAGCCGTCTTCCAAAACACTCATGAGTTTGGGAACATTATAGTGTACAGCTTCGGCACTGAGGCCATCGGAGATCACGATCTGAACCTGCTTTTTCAAGGGTTTCAGTGTCTTGAGACTGCTGGTGGAAAGATGCGCGCCGAGATCAGGTGAATTGAGGTGTGCCTCTTTGTTCTTCGCGCCAGTTTCAACGATGCGGTACTTCCGCGCTTTGGATTGCCCGCGGCGAACCGGAGGTGAAAGCTTTTGCGGCTCTAACTCACTTGCAATGGCGTCGCGTGAGACGGCTTGGTTGAGACGCAGTTGGCGACTCACCCAGCTGACCGGACGAGGGCCTGAGTGTTTAAACTCGTAGAATGCGGGAGTTGCACGCGCGAGTTCCGTGAACTCCATGTCCGATGTGCAAAAGCGCCGGGCATTACCCCAATTCGGTCCACGAACAATCGCGCCGTCTTCGTCGTGAGCGAAAATGCCTTGTTCGAGCGCCCATTTGAGAAAGGCGGGTGTCGTGGTTTTTCCATGGATTTCGCGCAGTGTTTGGTTGTCATGTCCACTCGTATCGAAGTAGGCCAACATCCGATCAGTGTTAAGGTAGACATCCATGTAATAGTTGGCGCCGGCAGCGGTCAAAAGTTCGGTGGCCATCTGCTGCCCTTCGAGAAGAATTTTCGAATGAAGCGTATAACAAGGCGCCATGCCCATAGGTAATCCCATGAGTTTACCCATGAAGTGATCTTGAAGATTGGAGATGACCATCTCGAAATTATCGAGGTGAGTTTCAGGGCCAATAAAACCGGTGACATTGTTCACCATGAACGGATCATAGCGGCGGGCCAACCCGTAGCAAAGAGCCTCGGTTGTCGCCATGTCGATGCCGTTATGCTTTCCGTAGGTGAATTCGCTTCCCTGTCCGGTTTCAAAATACATGAACTGTTTGGCGGTTTCTTTGAGTGGACCTCGTTCAGCCATCAACCTGTAAGCACGGTCAAGTAAGTCGACCGAAACGTCGAACTCAGTGAGAAGAGTGCTCTCGGTCCCGGCCAAACTTTGAAACATGATTTCAACCGGCGCGCCCAACTCAAGACAAGTGATCTGCGTTTTGATGTGTGACAAGACACAGATCTGTGTGGGAGCACCGGTTTTTCGGCGCAACATATCGAGGTGTTTTAATATAGCGCTGATATTTTCGACCGTGTCGATGGCAGGATTCACGCCGATCAAAGCGTCGCCCGAGCCGATCGAAAGCCCGGCGTAGGTAAGAAGCGTGAGGCCGCGGAGATCGTCGGTCGGGTGATTGGGCTGAAGGCGCGAGGCCAAGACGCCGCGCTGGCCGAGCATGGTACGCGCCTCAGTACGGCATTCGATCTTCCGGGCGATGAAAATAAGCTCATGTACGTCTAGCAATTTGGCGATCGCGGCGACCATGACACCCGTAAGGGCGCGGCCGATGGCCTTGATTTCCTCACCCTTCGCTTTAAGCAGAAGATCTTTTAGATCACTCAAGGTAAGCGACGCGAGTGTGGTGAACTTCTCAAGGTCGATCGCATAATTGATCCGCATGATCGAATCAATGCGGCCTTCGTCATCGGTCAGAGGGTGGTCGTACAAATGTTGTAGAGTGAGGCTTGACAGAATTCCGCGGGCGGCTTCGCGCATGCTTTCGCTTTTCGCGGCCAGTGCGGCATTACGGTCTCCGGCCTTGCTAACGTCGGCAGCGCCGAGAAGGGCTTTCAAACCATGAAAGGCAAATCTAGCGGGTGAGGTGCTTTGATAAAGCTTGTCTTTTTTGCGGCGCGGGACGGTGATATCTGCCAAGGGAATCAATTGCTGCATATCAATTCAACCCGCCGTTCAGTCCGCCATAAAAGGAAACCAACATATTATCACTCCTGCAGGGAAACACTGATGCGAAACAAGCCTTTTGGTCGACGACCGAACTTTCAATCTCATCGATAACGACCAGATTGACGGGAAGGCGCCCCCATTCGGTTGCATATTGACCAAAGGTTTTACCGAGATTCTGGGCTAAGAAGATAATCAGAGGAGCACCCGTTGCATAGCCATTTCTAGAGCTTTTGCTGCAAGATTTTAGGGCTGCCGCGACTTTTCCCGCCAAGAGGCGAAGATCATCGAGTGAATCTGGTTCACAATCCGCCCTTAGGCAGGCACCCGCCGTAAAGCTCAAAGCACGTGCAATGAGTTGTTCTAGTTCGCCTATTTTTGTTTTGTTGGAAATCTTCCCGAGTAGAGGCAAATCGCGCAGAGGCAAAATGTCGCGGTTCGGCAGATACACTGTCGCTCCTGAGGCCTCAACCCCATAAAAGGCCAGTCCGCTCACTGTGGCGCGTCCGAGGTTCGCCGGTAGAAATGTGGCCAGGTGGCACGATAGAAGGGGGGATGCGACAATCCCTCGTGCCAAATCCACACCCAAATCACCATAGGGAGTTGTGGGGAGCAGTTCACCTCGGTGAAGTCGATATACGAGTTCGCCCACGCCACCGGAAAAAGTAATCACCGGCATCAAACCCTTGGCTGAGAAACGAAAATGGAGTTGCTCAACAAAACGTGTTTGAGTGCGCAGTTTTCCGGTCGCCGCTTGCTCAAGAACGTTGACATAAAAGGCAACGATCTTGGCGATCTCCGCGGCATCCATCTCGTAGTTCACTTCCGCGTTGATTTTCAGATAGTGCAAAACCTGTTTGCCGTAGGCGGAGATTTCCCGAAGGCGGTAAGAACCAGGGACGAACTGAAAATGACGAGCGCCGATCCATAAACTTCCGGTCGCCAGTACGCTGCTGTTGATCGCCTGGGCCAAGTTGGTGGTGCCGCCACCGATATCCATGTTCACAAAGGGAGTTTGGGGATGAGCTTCACTCAAGCTCGCACATGAGCCCATGAATGCGAGCCAAGATTCTTTGCTTGGATCATCGGCGACCGCGACAACGGCATCGCCGATCCGTTTGCGAATGGTATCGGCGATCACCTTGGCATTACGTTTCTTCGCCGCGAGTCCTGTGATGATGACACCGCCGGCGACCGTGGTCATTTTGTCAATCGCTCTTTCCGCGGTCAGCCAAGTGTCGACGAGTTCAAGCAAACGACTCTCGTCGATCTCTTCACCTTGAAATGGCGTGAACACAGGTTCACTGCGCGAGAGGGTTTTCAGGTTGCGGATTTCAGTGCGGCCAGTAACCGCATTTTTTACTACGGCCGCCGAGGCCACAAGGGCTTTGGAGGTGGTGGAGCCAAAGTCGAAGGCAATCAGACGTAGAGACATCCCAGTCTTGTAACTTAGGTTGTTTGGGAAAGCTAGTATAGCGACAAGGCGTCACAACGGACTGGCGACCTTAGACTGACGACGATGGTACTCGGCATAGAGACGGTCTTCGCTGTTGATGTGGTCGAGGAGCCAATTACGTAGAAAGATAAAAAAAGATCTTGGTAAGATTCCGGCGCCAGTATCGACAATGTTAAAAAATTCGTTGAGACTGCGCATAAGCAGCTCGTGTGCCGCACGATGTTCTTGATAAAACGGAAATAGAATTTTCTTCATCAGATTCTCTTCATCGCGAAAGTGCATTTTTGCGTAGATAATGAATTTTGTCATTGCCGTTCTCAGTTCTTCGCGCTCGGCGCGGTCTCGGGCAAGACGTGCAAGCTCATTGATGAGTGCTACGAGCCCCTGGTGCTCGTGGTCCATTTCAGGTACACCGAGGCCGTACTCGTCTGCGTCCCATTTCAGGAATTCGAAATTTCGGTCTGACATATGGACTTGGCTCCTCAAATCACGTTTCGGCTCCTGGGGCGGGTTTATAGATGATCTTGCTCATCGAGAGACCCTAAAAATAGGTCAATTGGAGTACCATTTGGGGTGGTAGGCGGTCGGTTCTTTCTAAGAACCGTGGAGATTCTGTGGATATCTAGTCCCGTGCTTCGGGCGGTGCGCGAGGCACAGGGTTCGCACGCGGACTCAAGACAGATTCTCCTTTTCTTGAAAATGCACTAGGCGATGATGACCCGAACAGAGACTCCTCAAGTTCGCAACGCCATCATCGCCGCCCATTGATACAGGTTTAAGATGATGTCGATGAAGCCAACGGCGATTCGGGCAGCGCTGTCCTTGGTGATTAACGTGTGCACATTGTGCCTGGTCACGTAGGTTTATGGCATGTTCAACCCTAGCCGGGAGCTTTCGGCGAGCGCGAATGAACTTCCTGATTTGGCATGTGCCAAGTTTTTCGCATTTCGCGGCCCTTCGCTTAGTCGCACGCTCGGCCTTTTTGAGCGGATCCATCTTCTCTAGAACGATCTTAGTCATTTGCTCGAGACACTCTGAAAGGGTGACGGCTCGACCATTTTTCTGCGACAGAAGATCGCGAATGCGTTCCAGGTTTTTTCTGGTTTCCTCATTAAGGCCAACGCGAAGTTCGGAAAGATTGTCGTCTTTGTAGTTGAGACTCTCATCGACTGGCTGCGGCCGGGCAGCTGCCACCGCCTTTTCGATATCACGATTTGTACCTTTCTCAGCGAGGTCAAGCCATTCGGCTTTGTCCTTAAGAGTGATCACCGAACAAATGCGCCGAAGTTTGCTAAGCGACGTCTGACCGCGCTGAAGAGTCGAAAGGAGCTCAGGAATTTCAAGCGACTTTCGTGCCACGGTTACCATGTCGGCTGCGGTGTACTCTGGAAGTCCCCATTTTTCGATGGCGTACTGCCTAAGGCTGGGGCATTGAAAATAGAGATAGCCACTTGTACTAGCAAGTAAGTTCAAGAGCTCAACCATGCGGGCCTCGCATCGGAGATAAGTACTTGCGAGTTGAACACCTTCTTCCAGATAGGGACCCCGGTGCGAAATTCGGACCAAGGCGCCCGACCAAATCGGTTCCATTCCGCCCGGTCATTTCGGTTCGATGGCGCCCGGGT
>SXRI01000220.1 GCA_005793615.1 Bdellovibrionales bacterium | reverse complement strand
CCAGGTCTCGCCTTTGGAGTTTCCACCGAGGCGCTTGGCTTGCTCGAGTAGAAGGATACGTCTTTTGGGATTGAGCTTCTTCAGGTGATAAAAGGAAAGAAGACCAGACATCCCACCGCCGACGATCACCGTATCGAATCGTTCGCTTACTGCTGGCGGCGAAGCCTGTGTTGATGAGAGAAGTGTGCCGCGCCCCCACAGGGCCCGATGCGGGCTGGTGGATTCATCGCCGCTGATTTTTTCCGCCGGATACTGATCACGACTGCGGTCAATGGGGAGAATCGAATCTAACGAACGTGGCTCTGCTTTTCCCGCGGGTCTATTTTCTGCGCCAACTTGCGCATAGGAAGTTTTGAACGATTGGTGTGCGTTTTCAGCAGCTGTGCGGATTTGCGCCAAGAGTCTTTGAAGGCGTGTCAGCTCTTCGCTGGTGAGCGAGTGAGGTTTGCTGCCAATCACGACAACGACTTCATCGGCGAGCTGAACAACGGGGTCGAAAAAGATTTTGAATTTGGATAGGAACTCGGAGTCTCGGGCAATGGCTTCTGGCGCAAGAATTTCATAGTTGGCCTGAAGTGTTTGGACACGAGCACGTAGATCAACGGCGGCGGCTTGTGGGGAGTTGTAGCCAAAATAATGTAAGTCGTCTGGATTCTTCAGGGCCTCGATAATGACATAGATCTTGGTCATGATCGTCTTCGCGTCGCCGTAGACAGTGGGTGAATTAACAACGGCGTCAGGAGATTTCTCTTTCGATCTATCCGAGGTCGTGGTGCAGGCGCTGAACATCGGTAATAAACAACTTATGATTATCAACGAGGCGTGAATTGTTTTCCGCATGCAACCTCCTACGGAACGTCTGTCAGTTTTCGACGGTGCGAGCGAGTTTTAGTAATTGTGAGCTCATTTTGAGGCCGGCCTTATCAAGGGCGCCTTTATTGATTTTGAAGCGCAGTTTGTCGACTTCCTTCTGGAAGCAGACGATGACCCCTTGGGCGCAATGAGTCTCAAAGCGACTCACGGTTAATGTGGGGCCAGTGCCGATTCCGGCAAGAAATTTCTTTAGAGCAGCTTCACCGCTGTCGGAATCGATAATGATGAGTTTAACGCCGGCGGTGGTTTCGTCGCCGGCAAGTGAGGTTACCTCTATGGGTTTTCCTTTGATTAACTTGCCGGCCAATTCCTTTTGCGCGGCTTCGTTCGCACTGGAGTTTTTCCAAATGGCGATGCGAAACTTCTCTTGTTCGTTTGTGCTCGGCCATTCTGTAAACGATGCGAAGTTAAAGATAAAGGCTGCGCGCAGGCGTGCTTCGCGTTCGGAGTCCTCCGCAGGGTTCGCTTTGGCCTCAGGCGAGAAGCAGAATAGACCTATCCCGATGGCAAGCAGCGCTAGAGTTAAGTAACGGATCGACCGTCGGTCAAAACTCGACATTGTACTCCAGGCGCCCGTAGATCTCTCGCGAAGGTCCAGGGAGTGCGGCGAGATCAGAATTAGTGCTCCGATAGGCGACTGTATAGGGCTGGTTTTGATTGAAGAGATTCGCACCGCCAGCAATTAGATTCAGATTCTTCACAAAAAGATTGTCGCGGCGAATAGCGATTGTGGCGTGGGCCGTGGGTTGGAACTCACCGATCGCGCCAGTGGTGCTGCCGTTAGGCAACCACGCACGGGTCTCGCTTTGCCAAACGAGGGTCGGCGAGAGCCACCAGTCCGAAGAAAAACTCCATGCTGAGCGCAAGATGATCTTGTTTCGAGGAATGCCCAAAAGCAAGTCGCCGTCGCCGGAATCATACTGCGAAACGCCGTTCATACCTCGGCTCGTTGCAAAAGTCCAAGCGGCATCGGCGGTGAGCGCATTGCGCTTCAATTTCCATTCAACTTCGAGGCCGCGCGCGCCGGTTTTATCGACATTGTTATAGCCATCCACCTGCTGACCGTTGAGATCGAAGGTGCTGTAAACAATTGGGTCGTTGATTTGGGTGTTGAAAAGCGCGAGCGTGACCTGTTGCTCTGAATTCAGGCGTTTGCCGACTTCGAGTTCAACGGTTTGAGTTGTTTCAGGGCGAACCGTGGGATTGAAGCTGACGTTTTCAAAGGTGGGCGCGCGGTAAGCCCAGCTCAATAAGGCTTTGGTATGCCAGCTGTCGAGGATTTTGGTAAAGGCGAAACGCGGAACGGTCGACGCAGGATAGTTGGAAGTCGCCTCATGGCGAATTCCGGCGGAGAAGTTGCCAAAATCGGTTTGTTGAATCGTCTCGCCATACACGGCGTAGGCCGTTTGGCTCATAGTATCGGTTGGATTGTTTGAGGTCGGGAAAAACAGGTTTACGCTGTTCGCTTCAGGCGCGGAATCAACATGACCACGATCGGCGCGATACTCAGCGCCGAAAGTAAAGAACGAAGAGCTGTTCTCATTATTCTTGATGAGGAGATTGGTGGTGCTGCGTTCGTAGCTTTTATCGTAATAACTGTTCGTGCCCAGACTGACCGGATTGGTTTGCCACCAAGGTTTTTGCTGGGTGTAGCGATGGCCAATGCGAAAATTCCATCCGCCGCTGCTAGTGCCGTCATTGACGTTTCCATTGGTGCTGGTGAGCTGTCCTTCGTAAGCGAGTTCTGACAGGAGTGCTTGAAATGTCGAGGTAGAGTTGCTGGTAAATGGCGTGCCGGGGCCAACGGTCTGATCGGTAGTAAAACTCTCGCGGATGACTCGTAGTTTCCAGCCGCCGAGGTTGGCGCCAAGATTGAAGATACTCGGTTGTTGCTCTGTCAAACGCAGATCCATCGAAGCCGAAGAGAGCGAGTGATAGATTCGATCAGAGAGTCGGGTCCGGCCCTGGTAGAAGGAGAGTGAAATTCCGGCATCGTCGTTGAAGGATTTCGCGACGCTCGCAGAAAGAGTGCGCCGGGCGTTGTCTTCCGAGACAAGCGAGCCTCCGGTCGCAGCCAGATGCAGACCTTTGGTCTGTTTATGTGTTTTGGTGTGAATATCGATCACCGCGACTTCGGCCCAACCGCCAAAGCGAACGGAGCCCGGACCACGAATGATCTCGATCCGATCAATCATTTCGACGGGAAGGCGGTCGCCGACATTGAAATTCGAATACGCCAGTTCGTTCCAGTCCTGACCATCAAGGCGAATCAGGAGCTTACCTTCATTGGCATAAATTCCGCGGAAGCTCAGTGCGACATTGGTTTGCACTTCCGAATTAAAAGTTAGACCAGGGACCAGGCGAAGGACATCGGTCAGATCGCGGGCGCCAGACAGTTTGATTTCTTCCGAGGTAATAACGCTGACAACGCCCGGCGCGGCTCGCAGACTCTGCATCTTTTCGGAGGTAACGGTGACTGAGACATCCATTAGTTGTTCGAGATTCAGGTCTGAAAAACGCTCGCTAGACTCTGTTTGAGCATGACATACGCGACTGAGGAGAAGCACTGCCGCAAAAGCGGAAGTAAATGCGGAATACTTGAAACCATGCATCTTGAGGTCCCCCATGTCGAACCATCCAGGTGATTGACCAAAGTATACCAAGAGTATTCGCGCTTGAGACGTCCAGGAGAGGTCAATTTTTTTGCCGTAATGCCGATGACAGTACGTGGCCAAGACTCATACAACTTCACTTGCACGGCGACTGTTGAGAATGCAGACCATTCCGGTTCTGTGCGCCTTGGGCTTTGCCTTTACTCTATTTGCTGGGTTTCTCGTGTACACCGAAATCTCGATCGACAAACGTCAGATCCAAACCTTGCTCAAGATTCTTGCGCAAAACCTACAAAGTCCGGTGATGTTTCAGGATCAGGATGAGATAAAGAGACTTTTGCTGTCGCTGAAAGAGCAATCGTCGATCGACAAAGCTGCTTTGTTTGATGAAAAACAACAGATATGGATTGTGGGTCTAGGTCAAACCAACGGTACTGAACTACTAGAAGTCAGCGGTTGCACTCTCGGCACCTGTTTCTACGCCGTGCCGGTTGAACGCGAAGGCCAAAAATTCGCGACACTTTACGTAAGCAGCAGTCTGGCGCGCGCCTATGAACAATTGTTTCAGCTCGGACTGATCATGTTCGTCGTCCTCGGAGTTTCTTTGGTGATGGCCACGATCGTGGCACGACGGTTTGCTGCTGATCTTACCTATCCGGTGGGGCGCTTTCTTCAAGTCGTCAAAAAGATCGCGCGTGAAGAGAACTTCCGCCTGCGGGTGCAACCCTTGGATTGGAAGTCCACTGCGGTTAAAGAAATTGATGAGCTGGCGAGCGGGTTCGACGAGATGATCCTGACCATCGAGAATCGAGATCGTATGCTTGACGATCTCAATCGTGCGTTGGAAGAAAAAGTTCAGCAACGGACAGAAGAGCTCGCCCGCGAACGAATGAAAGGACTTGAGTCCTCGCGTCTCGCCTCGCTCGGTGAAATGGCAGCCGGCATCGCTCATGAAATCAATAACCCGTTGTCGGTAATCCGGGCGTCGGCAGAACGAATCGCTGAACGCTCGGCAGCTGACGAGAAGCTCGCGAAACCCGCTAATCGCATCATATCGGTCGCCGACCGAATCGCGAAGATCATCAATGGCATGCGGACCTTTTCGCGTGATGGGCGTACGGATCCATTTGTTGAAGTAAGCGTTTCCGAGATCGTCAACGACACCCTTGAGTTTTGTCAGGCGCGGTTTCTCAACCATGGTGTGGAGCTTCGAGTACCGCCGATCGACAATGAGATCAAGATCTGTGGTCGGGCGGCGCAAATCTCACAGATTTTGCTGAACCTCTTGAACAATGCCTTTGATGCGGTGAAGAGTGCTGCCAACGAAGGCTGGGTAGGTATTGAAGTTTTGCCCGCGGCTGACGGTCAGGGTCCGGAGCTTCGAGTTCTCGACAGTGGTCCAGGCGTTCCGCCGGAGTTGGAAGCCAAGGTTCTACAGCCATTCTTCACTACCAATGGTGTTGGCAAGGGTACGGGACTGGGTTTGAGTATCTCGCGATCGATCATGGCTGAACATGGCGGTGCGTTGCTTTTGGATGCTAAGATGCGGCCAACAACCTTCGTGCTGAGGTTTCCCGAACCTGACACGTTTGCTGCCAGCCAAAAGGCGAGTTAGATCTTAAGGTAAAGATTCCTCAATCTAAACCCGATAAGTTATCTGATGATTGTGCAGGTGAATGAATCGAGTTTACCTGAAAACCTACTCTCATGAGCGGGGTCGGATTATGAACGATTACAAATTGTTAGTGGTCGAAGATG
>SXRI01000014.1 GCA_005793615.1 Bdellovibrionales bacterium | reverse complement strand
GCTGAGTCGCAGCGCAAGGCCCGAGCCACCCTTGACTGACAGGATCTGAAATGCGAAAACTAAATCAGTAGCGTCGCTACGCTCCGATAGCCGGGCGGAATCGAACCGAAACAGCCGGGCGCCTTAACCGAAATACGCAAGTTATCAAGCACTGGTGGGGCGGGTGAATCTCGCCGCCGCTTTGATCGGCACACAGAGCCTGCGCGAGGCGCGCGGGCTTTTGGATGAGAACATCGCTCTAGCCGCGAGCGCAGGGCATCAACGTCTTGAGGGAAATTGTCTTGAACTCAGAGCTCAGGTTCACATTCAGCAAGCCAGATTCTCCGAAGCGCGCGCAGATCTCGATCGAGCAGCTTTGATCTTTACCGGTGAACAAACCATTGATCAGCTCTTCGTGCGTAAGTGGCAAGCGATCATCGAAGGTTTATCGAGTGGTTCGAGCGAGGCGATCAGCCGCTTTCAGCGCGAAGCCGAAGAGCGCCAACACTGGGAGAGCGTGCGCGAGGCCGACCTCTATCAAGTCAAAGTCAAGTTCAACCATGAACACTTCCTGAGACTCTACGTCGGAACTCCCTACGAATCTTACCGGCAGAGAATCGAGCGCGAACTTGGTCGCGTGCCGGCAGAAGACTCGTACCGGTTTGGGCGCGCTGAAGGTGACGCCTTGGATTTACGCACAGGCAGGATCACGAGCGAGAATGCTTTGAATCCGGGAAAGAAAATTCACCAACTTTTCGAGCTTTTGTCGCGCGATCTTTATCGTCCCATTCGTCTCGGTGGCATATTTACAGAGCTGTTTCAGGGCGAGTGCTTCGATATATTTTCTTCGCCGTCTCGAGTGCATCAGTTGATCCGGCGTGCGCGTCGCTGGCTCGAAGAGACCGAAACCCCGCTGCTGATCCTTGAGGATGGTGGGGGGGGTATCGCTTGAAAATCAGCGGTGAGTTCGCTTTGATTTTACCTGTCGAACGCGAGGCCATCGAAGGCCCGAAATTTGTTTTCGGAAAACTTCGTCGTCTTTACTCCCCCGAGATGGAGTTCACTGCGCGTGAGGCGCGAGCCCGTCTTGATCTACCGCTCACGAGTTTCAATCGATTTGTCACTTGGGCGCTCGAAGAAAAATTGCTCACGCGCATTAGCGGTGGGGCCCATACGCGCTATCAGTTAGTCGCGGCTGTGGCACACAAGCAAGCGGCCTAAGTTAGCTTTCAACTGCAAAAGGCCACTATCCGCTTTTCTCAGTTCGACTCTCTTTCGAGAAAATTTACTCTGGTTGTAGGAATAAATCTCTGAAAGGGAGGACTCAATGCAATTTTTAAAAATGAGTGGAGTTGGAATTTTGGCGCTTATGGTTTCGGCCTGCGGAAACGGCGCGGGCTTTACAGCTGTTCAGTCAGCCAGCGGAAAGACTTTGGCGTTCGATGGATCTTCGCAGGCGCCTGATACGAACACGAATTCAGGCTCCGCAGGCGACACTGGCCAACCGGTTGTGGCAAGTCAGTCGCTCTGTAACAAGCTGGCTGGTGATTCCAGTGTCAACATTCACGACGTCGGCAACGTCTCAGCGCTGACGGATTCCGAGGTCTTGGCGCTCATTATTTGCCGAGCGAAAGCTCAGCTTCAATTCAAGAAAAATGCGTACGTTGAGGCGGAGAAGCGGGGAGAGTCCGAACACCAGCTTTGGGTTTTTCGCGGACTCATTTTCGGGCTTGAAACGTTTGTGGAGTTGCTCCAGAGCGATGAGAAATTCGGTGCGCACCACGTGCGCCTGGCTCGCAGCCCTGGCGCTGGACCGCAGGGATACGCAGAATAATAGAATGACTGGGTGGGGGCTGTTAGCTTTTCACGAATTGAATCAAGGAAGAGAAGTCGCCTTTGTCAGCTAACTTAAGAGATCGAATATATTCTGTCCGTACGTCAGGCCCAGAACCGAAGAGATCGGACCTGCCCCATGAAAACGGGGTTTCGCCGCTTGCTGTCTGAAGAACCTCAGTCATCAAGCGCGCGTGTCGTCCGTTGCCATTCGCAAAGGCGTGGATCGATACCAGGCCATGATGAAATCTGGCTCCGATTTCATCGAATTGGTAAGTCTCATTTTTTATCCAGAAATCGGTATCGTCGAAGAGAAGTTTTAATTTTGGAAGGATCTGTTCCTTCGGGGCTCCAATATTCTTGTCGGTTCCTCTGGTTTTACCGGCCCACTTCCAAACCTTCGAAAACATCCGTTTATGTAGGTCGAAGCAGAAGGAGGCATTAAGGCAATCATGGTTTTTTCCGCTAAGAGCCCATTTGGCCGCATCCAGGATGTTTTCTCTTTCAAGAGCGTTGAGTTCGCCCTGTGTGTTGATGTAGTCGGGAATAAGCCCGTTGATTTCATTCGGATCTAGGGGAGTTGCCCCATGTGGATACTCGATGATCAGTTTACTCATCAGATTGAGTCTTTCTTCTTTTTGTTTGGCTTCAGCGTTCCCCAGATCCTTGCGTCCATTTTATGTTTAAGCTCCTGCGATAGTTTTTCGAGCTCAGCTTTTGCGATACTCGCATCAAATGAACCCTGATCTTCCAGGCGCATCGAATGTTCCACTTTCTGAATCAGTTCAGTGGCGGCAATTCTTGCTCGATGATCCACGATGCCCTCGAGACTTTCAAATTGGTCATCAGGTACGATGGCATAAACAACTTTACAGCCCATGGCTTTGGCGGCGCGATCAAGTAATTCCAAAGTCATCTTGCCTTCAGGTTCTCGCTCCTCCAGGCGAATGATTGCGGACGAGTCCGTCCCTACAATCGAGGCAAGTTGCCGAGCACTGATTCCAAGTGCGCCCCGAACGGCTTTTAGCCATCCCGAAGGAGGGCGTTTCTCTGAGCGCAGGCTCAGCCAAGGTTGAATTTTCTTATCCATAAGTCGTCTTTGAGTGCTAATTGCCT
>SXRI01000219.1 GCA_005793615.1 Bdellovibrionales bacterium | reverse complement strand
ATGGAACAAACGAGCCAATAAGGAGAAGATCACCATCAACTGGACCTTCACCAAAAAGAAAGCGCGGAAAAAATTTAGATACCAACCGGCGAAGAAGTCTCGGTGAGACCGGCTAGAAATTTATCTGTCAAAGTACTAGCACCAGTGGCGTTACCAGCAGAATACCGACCGCATCACCACCCCACCAAGTGAGCCACACGTCACCCAGTGCGGCCCAAGGCACCACTCCGCCAGTGACAAGGCATCCGAAACCAATCGTCGCACTTACGATAGAGGCCGAAAAACTGGCAGCAATCAGTGATACCGTCTCGGTATGGTACTCAAGAGTTTGTCTCGAGTCCTGAACCTTGCGCCAAATAAGAATACCGACGACGGCCTCGAGCGTGTTGCCGGCGGCAATGCCAAGGTCAAGCAGGACGGACTGGTCATTAAAGAAGTTCGCTAAAAATGCGCCAACGAAAATCGCCGGCCACAAACGCTTTCCATGAAGCAGCAGCAAACCAACGGCAAATCCGCTTGCCGGCCAAATAGGAGATGCACTTTTATTGATGGTGGCAAGGAAGAGACCCAATCGTGCGGCGAGAAAATAAATAACGGCAGCGGCCACCAGCCAAAAAATGTATCCGCTCGTGCGATTGGCCCCTCTTGCTGGAGAGTCAATCATGGCAACCACCTATCTCAACTGGCCGACTTAGCGACCGCGACCGGTGAGAACCGGTACCCCGCGTTTTGCACTCCCTCGATCATGCAATCGCAATCTTTAAGTTTCTTTCGAATGCGACTGATGTGTCCATCCGGCAAACCAATGTCCAAAATCAGCAAATCAAAGGATCCCGAGGACAGTTCTTTACGCCCATCAGCCAAATTCGCCGCCAGGCGAATCTCAAAATAAGGCGCCAAAGATCGTTTCAATAAGATCTGAACTTCGGCTGCGTCTTCAATGCAAAGAACTCGATACATAGCAATCCCGTGTCGGAGAAAAAACGAGGCGACTTGAGCCTTTCTAGCCTCCGTGTTTCATGGCGATTCGCGAAAGGAAGTTCCGAAATCTTCACGAAAGATTGCAAAATCACATCAATCTCGCCATTTCGACGTAACTCATGATCGCTAGACTTAAGACATTTAAGGTGACTTCACTAGGAGAACGAATGATAGGAAATCAGATAATCGTCCAGCATCTCGAAGAAATTCCCAAGATCAACCACGCGCTGGTCATTGAAGAAGATTGGCGCCACGAAACTTGCAGAGCTTTGCCAAAAACTCGAAGATCTTGCCGTTAACGAAGAGAAAACGGCACCCGCCGATCTTATCAACGACTTTAAAGCCACTCTTGAGCACTCAGTAGATGAACTCTTGAAAATACGAGCTGCTCGCCAAAAGGCAAGTTGACGGACTCAGTGCCAAAAAAAATCCGCTCACTGACCTTGGGCGGAAGATCAGTGAGCGGTAGGCGTAGAGATTTGGAGTCGGTTTTTTGATGAGCTAGGTGGGGTTCTTAGCTCATCTCCGTCCCATGAATAAATCATATTGAACTTCCCATTAAAGAAACACTGACGTTTCAAGACGGAGTCCTGTCGAATTTTTTGACAATTTTATCTCTGTCCCGAGCTCACAACTGCTCATCCTCAATTTAAACGCAACTGAACTGGACCGGACCTACTGGATGGGCGTCGCATTTTTCACCCACCCCGTGAAGATTCTCGGGAGAAAAACCGTAAATCACTTATCGTGCGAATTAAGGCGAACGAATTAACAAGAGATTATAGGACTTAAGCAGTGAAACTCCGTTGGAAAAGAAATCTCCCTATGGCAGTCAAGATCGCTCTGGCTTGCTCACTACTGAGCTTGCTGACCCTTGCCATAGGTGGTTTCCTTTCTCACCAAGGGCTTCAATCGAGTTCCATTGAGCCTCTGCTTGGAAAGCGCATCGATTTCATTGCCCGAAACGTAGCCCTGCAACTTTCTGGCGTTGATTTCGACGTCGATTTCACTGAGCTGCAAACACTCGAAAGAAACTCGATTCCTGACGGCGGCCCTCTTACCGGAACCATTCGAGAATCACACCAAGCAAAGCGAATTCACAAGACTTTGACAACCGCCCGTCGCCAGAACGCACTCGATAGCGAAATCGAGATCTATATCAAGAATCCAGACAAACTCGCACAGATCTCGCTCCTGATTTCCAGTAATACCGAGGCACAGGTCAACAAGTCGCACCCGATTGATTCCTTTTTCGAACAGGTGCTTAAAGACGCTCGCCCTTTACATACTGGTCTTTACCGACGCAATGGCAGTCAATGGATCTCTAGTCTTTCGCCGATCGAAAATGAAAAGGGCGATCTCATTGGTATTCTTCGAATTGACTACTGTGCCGATGACGAGATCAAAGCGGCCACATTCGGCGTTCTTAAGTCGATCGCGATTGCCGGCCTTTTTGCTTTTCTGATCTCGCTAGGACTCGCTTACATTGTCAGCCGCTTGCTCTCACGGCCCATCCGCTACTTAAGTCAGGCGGCAATGGAAATCGGCAAAGGTAACCTCATCGCGCAACTCGATGTCAGTAACCAGGACGAGATCGGTGATCTCGCCAAAGCCCTTCAGGCCATGCACAATGAGATCTGCGCCAATCGCGAGAAACTTGAAAACTATAGCCGCAATCTCGAACAGACCGTCGCTTGGCGAACCTCTGAGTTAAGAGAAACCAAAGAAACCATCTCGGCGATGATCGACTCACTCGACGAAGGCTTCTTCATGTTCGGTCGTGACGGCATTTGTCTTCCCTACTTCTCGCACGCCTGTATTGATCTTCTTGAACAAGATCCAGTCGGCAAACCTGTTGAGACCTTGTTGAAACTCGAAACCGGCTCACTCAAAGAGTGGCTTGATATGGCTTTTTCGGATCAAATTCCATTTGACGGCATCGCCGATCTGGCTCCGAAAAGCTGCAAACACAGCGGCGGTAAGCATATCAAAATCAGCTTTCATTTGATTCGCGATCAAGATGGTAAGATCAGCCATATTGTGGGGGTTGCGCAAGATATTACCGCCATGGTGCTGGCTGAAAAGGCCGCCGAGAGTGAACGTGATTTTTCCAAGCTTGTGATCGCGATCATCGAAAATCGCGATCGCTTTTCGGACTTCATTCTCGATAGCGAGACGGAACTCAGCAATGCCCTCGGAAATATTCACGCCGATATTCAGGCAAATATCGTAAGCATCAGTCCCGAATCTCGAGCCTCAATCATGCGCGCATTTCATACCCTTAAAGGCTGTGCCGGCCTCTTTCACCTCACAGAAATTCACCATCATGCCCATGAGGCAGAGTCCGAGTTGATAGGCAATGAAAGCGAAACTCCCGAGGAGCTGGCGCGTCTACTTCTCAAAATGCGCACGGTGCTTGTCGATAACGTCACCAAGTACTCACGTTTTATCGGTTTTAATCCCTTCAGTTCAGATCGTCTGATCTCGGTACGTGAGAAAGACATTCTCAAGCTTCGAGAGAGCTTGCGCGCGATGAGTGCCTCGAACATGCCCAATGAATTTCTCCTTCCGGCTTTCGATCGCTTCCTACTTCATCAAAGCATTGATCAAGCATTCAGCCACTACAATTTGGTGGTGAAGCAAGCGGCAGAAAAATTGGATAAAAATGTCAGCGACGTGCAATTCATCAATGGCGAGCTGAAGCTCTATCACGGGCCGTTTCGCACTCTTTTCGGCACCTGTATTCACGCTTTCCGTAATGCCGTTGATCACGGTTTGGAAACACCTGCGGAGCGCCTTGCCGCAGGCAAAGCCGAAGCAGGCAGTATTATCGTGGTCTTTAATCGCACGGGCGAGTTCGGCGACCTTTCGATAGAAATTCGTGATGACGGTCGCGGCATCAACGAGGAAATCGTCCGCAACAAACTGCGCAAGGCGAATCCAGATCATCCCCTCGTTAACGCCAAATACGATGAGCTCATTCAGATTCTTTTCGAGAGCGGATTCAGCACCAAAACTAAGGTTACAGAACTCTCAGGCCGAGGTGTCGGACTCGATGCGATCCGTTTCGAAGCTCAACGCCTCGGCGGCACCGCATGGCTTTCATCAGTTCTAGGTCAGGGCAGCACCATCCACATCCGCGTCCCACTTTCAATGGATCGCAGAAGCCAGAAACTCGCCGCCTAAGAATACACGCCCGCGCACCACTAGCGTATTTCGTTTCGTGCAGCCATTACCGTGACAAAGGCCGCATAATTCCAAGTCAGATCTTGGGCGCTCTGCATTTTTCCGGTGCGTCGATTGAACTGCTCACTCAAGTGCAAGGAACCGGCCGTGTGTTTTTGAACTCTTCGCAAAAAAGAATCGCCACTCTCTTTGATGCCATTGAGTAGTATTTGAAAGCGTGGTTCATCACTCATGATTCTATCACCAAGGCGAAGCTGAAGGCCCGGCGCAACTCGGCTCAGGAATGCAAAATTCAATGCATCTATATTTACACGCTCCGTTCGCTTTAAATCGGCGGCAACACGATAGAAATACTCTGCCACTCCAAAGGTCAGCAGCACCCAGGGATTTCCGCCGTCATTGGGACCACTTCCCTCATAACGATCTTCTGGATATCGCCCCATACCGGGCCCAAGCGACTGCTTCGTGTTCAACTCTCGGTTGATTGCGTACAGTTCGGTGAAAGCATCCATCAAACGTACCACTGTCGCGAGCGCATAATCATTGCGGGCCGCAAAAAATCCATTGCCAACATCACCATGAAGGAGAGCAAGAATCACGCTTGTATCCAGATTCGAAGATTTCGAATCAAGTCCACCGACTCGATCCAATGTAGCCAAGATGAAACGCCCTTCCGAATTCCAATGCCTACCGATCTCCATCGCCAATGCGTTCGCTTGCGTCCGATACCAATTGGCGGCAAAGCCATCGCCTAAAATGTCCGCAAGTGCCGCCCCCTCGATCAGCGCCTTGCGCTGAACCATTCGAGTGTAAAAGTGCTTGCCGTTAATCTCTTCCCAGAGATCAAAACAAGGCTCTCGCCAGTGATTGGCAACGTACTCAAGATCAACTTTAATCACCGATTGACTCGGAAAACGTCCATCGTACAACGACGCCACGAGTTCGCACCGGCCCTCAAGCAGCAGCTGCCGAGAAAATTTGATTAAGGTGATCGCTCTTAGCGCCGGTCCATCGTTCTGCGGGCGTCCCCAACCTCGATCAAAGGGTCTGCCATCAATCTCAAACAGCGGTTCACCCAAGCCGGATCCGTCAGCTGCACCACTTGGATTAGGCGTCAGCTGCTGCCGGCGAGAAAGTTCGGCATAATCCATTAGCCTACGCAACAGTCTTTGCCGCTCAGCCGCCGCCGCCGCCCGTTCATACCAGCGAGCGTAGACATCCATCACTAGAGCTGCATCACGAACCCAGAATCGGAAGTAATCATGATCCGCCTTTTGCGGCGAGGCGATCACCACTCCCGGCAAGGCGCCTAAAGGCGAAATATGTTTTTCAAGAATCTGAATGGAAAATGTGTATTCAGCTTGAAGCCAATTTTCAAGCGCAGGGTCTACTCGCGGACTGGCCGACACATAGGCCAATCCGCCTGGGCAAAAAGTCAGACCGAAAAGAACGCCCCAAAAAAACAAGGCCCCTCGAAATGAGTTAGGCCTTGCATGGTT
>SXRI01000218.1 GCA_005793615.1 Bdellovibrionales bacterium | reverse complement strand
TGGCGTGTGAGCGACTGCCGATCAAGACATCGGTTTCGGGATGCTCTTTGAAGTGCGCAAGAAAAGTCAAAATTTCAGCCAGGGGTGTCGACAGGTCGGCGTCGGTGAAAAACACAATGTCGCCTTGAGCACGCAACATACCTGATTTAACCGCAAAGCCTTTGCCGCGATGAACTTGATTGTCAATGACCTGAATGCGCGGCTCGCCCGCGGCTGCCTCGCGGGCAAGTTCGACGGTTCGGTCCTTTGATTTCTCGATAACGATCAGGACTTCAAACTTGTCATCGATTCCTGAGAAAAAGGCGCGAATATCGCGAATCGCCGATGGAAGTCTGCGCTCTTCATTGTAGGCCGGTACAACCAGTGTAAATGGAACCCGACCTTGCGTACTTGTTCCGGTACCGTCAGAATGGTTATCGGTATGAGGTGAAGATATGGCCGAAGAGCCGCCTGCCGAAATAGGCTGGGGAGAAAATTGAGCAGCAAAAAAAATTTGGTTACACTCTCCCCACATGACAATTTAATAACTTCGATTTTAAAATAAGTCCATAAATGATGAATCAACGTCCGAAGGAAAAGAAGAAAAAAAGGTCCAGGCAAGAAGGCGATGCCAGTTCATCGCTCAGTTCATCACTTAAAGGTGAGCCTAATGTCCAGAAAACTGGCAGTGCTGAGCGCCTGACTCAAGGAGTTGGGATCGGTGTTGTCGTCGCGCTCTTGTTGCTCGCGGGTTTTGTCCTTCGCTCGATCGCTCTCGACATTAAGCCGTCGCACTTCGATGAAGGCATCAACGGCAACTTTGTCGCCAAGATGTGGCAAGACGGTTATTATCGTTATGACCCGACCAATTTTCATGGGCCGCTTTATTTTTATTTTCTGCTCTTTTCCGAAATGTTTTTCGGACGTGGAATCGTGGGTTTTCGCTTGGTCAATGGTTTGATTTCGCTGGCAAGTATCTTTTTGGTGATTAAGCATCGCCGCTTTGTCGGCAACGGCGCTGTCTGGGCAGCGGCGATGTTGGCGTTGAGCACCGGTAGTATTTTTTACTCGCGCTATGCCATTCATGAGAGCTTGTTTATATTTTTGCAGATCTTGTTTTCGCTCGGCTGGTTTCTTTGGGAGAGTGAAAGATCGCGCCGCTCGATCGTGATGATGGTGATTGGTTTCTTCGGCACCTTTGCGGTCAAGGAAACCTATTTCATTTTTTTCGTCGTTT
The DNA here is from genome assembly GCA_005793615.1 of Bdellovibrionales bacterium. GTDB lineage: Bacteria > Bdellovibrionota > Bdellovibrionia > Bdellovibrionales > JAMPXM01 > SXRI01. The sequence continues at coordinate 4,951 of SXRI01000218.1, read as the reverse complement.
GGTTTATCGCCGTTTATGCCACAAAAATTTGGACACGGTGGCGGGGCGAGAAACTTGCGCCGTTACCGGTTTTGCCGGTTGTTGACGCATCAGAGACCGCTCGCGAGAATGACTTTTGGCGGACCCGCGCGACGAATTCCTTTATCGCGTTGGCGAGCTTGGCTGGAGTTTTGGCGACGGTCGTTCTGTACACCGGTTTCTTCATTTACCCGCATGGTTTGATTGATATGTTTCAATCGGTCGCCTTTTGGGTAAAGACCGGCACAGGTCACTCCGGCCATGAGAAACCCTTCGTTTATTGGCTGCAGCTTCTTTTGCGGTACGAGGTGCCGGGACTCATCGCCCTTTTGATGTCTCTGCCGATGTTCTTGATGAGTCGCAAAGGGCCGATCCGGGTCTTGAGCCTTGTCGCCTTTGGTACTTGGCTCGCTTACAGCATCATTCCGTATAAGACGCCCTGGTTGATATTAAATCTCCTCTGGCCGCTCGCGTTCGTTTTCGGTGAACAGGCCGCCTTTTTACGCCAGCAACGATTCATGAAACTTGGTGTCTTGCGTTGGCTGGTCTTGGTCGTGCCCTTGGTATGGAGCCTCAATCGCATGCAACGGCTTAACTTTCATGACTTCACTAACGAGCGCGAACCTTACGTCTACGTGCAGTCGACCATGACGATGAAAACAACGCTTGATTACGTCGCCGCGCGCGTGCGGAAGTTTCCGGAAGATTTGAATATGAATCTCAAGGTCTTGGTGCGCGATCCGTGGCCGCTACCCTGGATTTTCGGTCATTATCCGCATCTCGCCTACGGCCGCGCTGATATCAATGATCTCAGTGGATCGGATCTGGTTCTTATCGATGGAGTCGATCAAACCGTGATTGAAACGAAATTGCCTGGTCGTTTTTGGCGCGTGCCGTTTCAGATTCGCGATTCTTACGAAAAAGGCTTCGCCTATTTGCAGTATGAGAAATTCAAGGGAATCGTGCCCGAGAACGCCGAAGTCTTTGAAGGAGCCGCACGATGATTCTCACCTGGCTCTTGCATGCCGTTTACTCGACCGTCTTCGCATTTTTGCTCGCGCATGTTTTTGGTGGCCTTGGTACCTGGGTCGCGGCATTTTCGCTGATCTTTGGTTACCTCCTTGGCCGTCGTCATGCGCGCTTTTTATTCGCGTCTTTTCCGGATTGGCGCCTTGTGGGATTTCATGATGGTCAACAGAAGCCCATTGAAATCGCATTGACCGTTTTTGTCCTTTACGTCGGATTTCGGAACTTCTTTTGGCTTTTGTATCCCGGTGATCACCAACTGAGCACGTTAGCAGCTACCAATTTTGGTGACTTGCCGATGCATGTGAACTTCATTCGCGCCTTCGCTAACGGAATTGAATTTCCGCCGCGTAATCCGATCTATCCGATGGAGCTTTTGCGGTATCCCTATGGCGTTGATCTTTATAATGCGCTTTGGGAAGCCGTAGGTGTTCGCCTGCAGGCGCATCTCTTTATGGTGGGGCTCTTGGCGACCAGCGCCAGTTTGATTCTTCTGCGCAGTTTTGCTGGCTGGTACGGCATCGGTGGTTTTTTTCTGAGCGGGGGGCTTGCTGGCTGGCAAGTGCTTTCAGGCGCCCGCCTTCAAGATTTTCAAAGTACGGTTGCTTGGAAGAACATCTTCATGGCTGTTTTTCTCACGCAGCGAGGAATGTTGTTCGCGCTCCCCATGGGTTTGATCTTATTGATGGCGTTTCGGGCGCATTTGAACGACTCGGCCCCTCTCGGACGGCGGGGGCAAAGAATCCTCGGCCTGATTTGGGGATTTTTTCCACTTTTTCATTTGCACGCCTTCATCGCGGTGAGTGTTCTGCTTTTGGCGCTGGTGATCGAACACGGCGGTGGTCTTAGGGCGATCGTAGCCTTTTTCACTGGGCGCATGGCGCGGTGGGCTTATTTGCCTGCCTTGGCACTGATCTATCATTCCACCAAGGGGTTTCGGGCCGGGTCGGTGGTGCACTGGCAACTGGGGTGGACGGCGAAGCGCGACGCGAATTTAGAAGAGTTCTTGCATTTTCTCGTACAGAATTTCGGACCTTGGATGTTTGTGCCGCTTCTGATTGCAGCGTCGCTCTATTTGTCGAAAGATCTTTTTGATGAACGTCAACGCCGGCGTCTGTGGATCGAGTTTGGCCTTTATTTCGGTTTGTTTATTTTGTTCTTCAATTTAATGTTCGCGCCATGGGATTGGGACAACATCAAGTTATTGATTTGGCCGTATCTTGGTTTTACTCGGGTCCTATGGCTTGTGGTTGAGCCTCGCATGGGGGCGCTGCTGGGATTCGCGGAGCGACCTTTTATCGCTGGCACCTTGTTTTTGTCGGGAATCGTCGCGGTAACTTGGACTCTGCAAACGCCCCAGGGGCACTCGCTTGGAATTTACCGCACAGGTGATCTTGCTAATACCGAGGGCGCTCTCGTGGCGGTGCCGGCGAATGCGGTATTCGCGGCGGCGCAATCGCATCAGCACAGTCTTACTTTTTTCGGACGATTGCGAGCGGTTGGCTATGGCGGGCATATCTGGTCACATGGCATTGATGGCCAAGCCGCCACCGAAAAATTGGAGAAACTTTTAAAGGGCGATGAAAACTATCTTCAACTGGCGCGTGAGTTGGGTGTGACACATATCTTCTGGGGGCCTGATGAGCGGCAGATCTATGGAAGCGCACATCATGCTTTCATGGACGGTCTGGAAAATGTATCGCGCGTTCCTGGATATGAAATCTACGCGGTGAAGTAAGCTGCTCAACAAATTGGAGGCTCGTCTTGGCGAACTCGATTCGTAAATCCGCTCTACTCTTGATGTTTATAGCCATGACCACAGATGTATGCCTTGCTCTCCCCAAAAACCATGTAAAAAAGGTTCGAAAGAGTGGACGGCGCACAGCGAGTGCCTCGGCCGCTAGCCCGTTGCCGTCGTCAGGCGACGTGCATGGCGAACGCGTGATTGAAGCCGTCACTATCGCGACTGACGGCAATGCTTCGATCTTTGAGAGCCCGCATTGGTTGCATGGTGAGGGCGAGGTTCCTAAAGGTAAGAGTGCAGAGGCCAAGTTGGCGGCGGCAAAAAATGCTTGGATGAATGGCGATGGCGAAGCCTGTTTGAAAGCACTCACGGCGGTTGGTACGAAACTTAAGCCCGTACTCGCGTGGATTTTGACGCAAGAACTATTATGCGCGCAGCAGGCGGCATTAACGAAAACGAATCAGGTTTCAATCGATCGCCTGCACAAGATTATCGGTAAGGCCGAGAAAAATGTCGCGTTGTTCATGCATGGTGTACATGTCGAAGGGTTGCGCGCGGCTTTGGTTAAGGCCTATGTGGCGACTTTGGATTTTGATTTGAAGAGCAATCGCCGAAGAACGATGCAGTCCGTTGAGCGTTTGGAGGAGTTGGCTGAATTCGCCGAAGCTCCATTGCGCGCGAAACTTTGGCGTGTTGCCGCTGAGCTGGCATTCTCCACACGCGACGCCGTCGGTGCCCGTGAACTTCTCAAGCGCAGCTTGAATGAAGAGGACTCTAGTGAAACCCGCGCCCGTCTCGTAATCGTTGAGGGCGCGATAAAAGCTGTAGCGGCGCGAGATACGACTCTAGCTGCGAAGGTCGCCGACGGAAAGTCTAACGAACTCAAAACCAGCAACGGCGTACCCAATTCCGAGATCGAAGCTTCGAAAGAGGAAATCGAACTTGTTGAGCGAGCGACGGCGGCACTTAAAGCTGGCGATCTGGTAACGGCGGTTGACGATCTAACGAAGCTCCTGCGTGAATTTCCGGGGGGGACTCGCGCCAAGTGGGCGTCGGACCGAGTGTTGGAAGCCTACTGGAGTATCGCGGAGAAAAGCGATCTCAAATTGGCGCTGTCACGAGCGCAGATGATCAAGAAGATGGCGAGTGTCGATGGTGAGAGACTGAGCGAGTGGGGGCGCAATCTCTTTAGTCGTGGCCAGTGGGACGACGCCCTCACCTTGACGGAAGAAGCTTTGGATAGGGTCGATGGAAGCCGGCAAACCTCGCTTCTGGACCTTGCCGGTAAGGCGGCGCTTGCCAATGATCAGTTTTCGCGAGCGAGGAAATATTTTGATCGCCTGATCCTAACCAGTGCCGGCACTCAGGCGGCTCGTGAAACTTTATTGCGCTCTGGTCTCTTGCATTTTCGTTTGAAAGATTACTCACGCGCCGTCAGTGATTTCGAACGCCTGCTTGCGGTCGCGCAGATTGGCTCACTCGAGTTACCCACGCGTTATTGGCTGTGGCGTTCACTTGAACGTTTGAAATCGGAACGCGCGACTGAGATAGCTGATGAACTCATGCGTAAATACCCTTTCAGCTACTACGGTTTGCGAGCACGTTATGAGCGCTCCGGAAATGCGCTAGAGTGGAAGACTGAGGCCGGAAAGTTTTCGGCGAAGTTTCTACTCACCTCGGGGCAAAGAGCGGCGTGGGAGCGAACGCAAATTTTACTGAGAGCCGGTTGGCTAGATGAGGCACAAAGCGAATTGCAGAAACTGCCGCTTCCGCAAAAAGCGGAAGAGAAGGCCGTGCGCGCGCTCTTGTGGGCCGCTGCGGGTGTGTACACGAAGGCAACCAAACTTGCCAATGAAGCCTGGGATGAGGTTCCTGAGCTTCGTCGTCCGCCGCTGGTGCACGCCGCATTTCCGAAAGTGTTTAGCCACTTGATCGATACACAAGCTGATCAACGAAAACTCGATCGTGATCTGGTTCGCGCTCTGGTTAAACAGGAAAGCAGTTTCAACCCGCGCGCGGTCAGTACCTCGAATGCCTATGGACTGATGCAGATTATCGGTCCCACGGCCCGTGAGATTGCGCAGGATCTCAAGGTTTCGCCTTTTTCGCTTCCTGAGGATTTGTTTCAGCCGACAAGAAATGTTGAGTTTGGAACCTATTATC
>SXRI01000217.1 GCA_005793615.1 Bdellovibrionales bacterium | reverse complement strand
CTAGCTGATCTTGCGCTTAAAGAATGGGATCCGGGCAGACCCTTGAAACGAGTCGCATCGGCAAATCAGCTCAAAGGGGGCTCGCCCCAGAAACGTCGCATCACAAGTTCAGTGCGCCGTGAAGTGTGGCGGCGGGATCAGGGGCGATGTGTAAACTGCAAGGGCCAACACGCGCTCGAGATCGATCATCAAATGCCGGTGGCCATGGGAGGAGAATCAACGCTTGAGAACCTCAGGTTACTTTGCCGCACCTGTAATCAACGAGCGGCGATCGCAAAACTGGGCTTGAAGAAAATGGCACCTTATCTTGAGCGACGTCCGTAGACGCTCAAGAGTTGATCCGTGGACCTAGTGTTCGATGTCCACACTTCACCGAGTATTTGAAGAAAGCGCCTCTGGCCACGTACTCTGGCCACGTACTCTGGCCAGTCGCTATGTTTAGCGCTCTTCGGGCTCGTGCCAGTTTTTATAGAGGAAAACAGCGAAGTTCATCAGCGTCAAAGCCACTACGAACAACAGGCCCCAGCCATAGCCTTCGTCGGGATGATTTGAATACTGGATACCGAAGTAGAGAATACCTATTTTGGTGAGCAAGGTTGGCACCAAAAAGATCTTCAGATAGCTCGCCATTTTATTCTCTGGCTTATTTTCTGGCTTATTTTCTGGCTTATCAGGCTCCACGGATGCCTTTTCATTTCACTGAAGTTTATTCGTTAAGTCTATTGATTAAGCTTATTGATTAAGCTTATTGATTAAGCAGACGAGCAAGTTCACGAACATCGGCGGGAACTCTAGGATCACTTTCCAGGCTCTGAATAGCATGGCCTTCGCTTGCCAGCTCGCCGCGTAACCGATCATAGTGAAACAAACAAAGTGCTCGTACGTCACTCAGAATCCCGCCGGCCGTCGCACAAGCTCCGTAGAACTTCGATCCCTCTTTTTTCAATTCAGGGTTCGCCTGCAACGCCTCGGCAACGCGGCCCAACTCTTTACCAGCTTGCAGCAAAACCTTAGGGGTATTGTGGACTTCTTTATCACTGAGGTTTTGTAACGCCTCCTTTAGCGGAAGTGCCTTCATGACCTCTTTCGCCAACTCACGAAACTGGCTCTGCTCCTGAGTAACCCTTGGGGCTACTGGTGATGCATCCAGCACTGTGCCTACGGAAGGCCGTGCTGCAAGAGTGGTCGTAGGGCCTGCCTTCGCCGGCGACGACGGCGGCGGCATGACCTCCGACGGCGACGACATTGGCACCGGTGATGGCATTGCCGCAGACAGAGGCGCAACGATCGCCGCCTCCGAATGAGGACTCGCGGTCGAATGCCCCTCGGACCCAATAAACTTGCCTGCCAACCAGACCAAAAGCAAAATGCCAGCAGCCAAAGCGGCGACGAGAACTCCCCGAGTCTTCATGTTTACCTGCGACTACCTTCGGGAGCATCATCCCAATCGGCTGGCGTCGCCGAATAACTCTCAGGCTTATGCCCAGAGATCCTGACCTGCCCCTTGATCACACGGGAACTGAAGTCCAAGAAAATGATTCGTAGGATGTCTTTACCGGCCGCGGAACACTGTGAGCATTGATCCATCAACTGCTTGTGAACTTTCGTACCGATCGTATAAGGACCATTGGAGGAAAAATCACAGGCGCCGCGTCCTGCATACTTATGACCTTCGGGGCAATTGGCGTGCAAAAAGGCCAATGTCTTTCCGTGACCATCACTATGGCGAGCTTCATGAAAAAGCGTGGACGCACGGAAAACGCCGAGACTGATGTTCTGGGTGGTGCCGAAAGCATCCGCACTAGGAAAGAGCCCGTTGCCAATTTGCAAAAGACCGGTACGCGGCGAGCTAATAACCACATCACCGACTTCGCCGCCAATATGTAGCCCAACCAGAACAGCAACCGGTTTCTTGGCCTTTTCGCTTTCCTCTTTGCTATGCTTCTTGAGAGCATAATAGACACCGGCGCCAAGGTTGGACATTACAACAGAGTCCTTCTCGTTTTGTACGCCTTGAGATAAAGCGCCGAAATCGAGAGCAAGGCCCTGATTGGGGTCCGGAAGCAGGTCCATATTGGGGTAGGTGAATGAGTTTTCAGTTACCTCGTACGCTGCCTTTTGCACTTCGAATTCGCCATCAACGATATAGCGAACACGTTCTTCTAACCAACTCTGTAAGGTCGCCGGAGAAAGATCTCTGACTTTGAGAATCTCCATCAAACGAGAATCGTCATTTTTGAGCGGGAGAAAATAGAGAAGAGATACTGCTTCATTCAAAGCAGCTCTATGCGGAGCCGCAACACTATCTGAATACTTGAATCTATTTGCGACGACCGGAACCGGGACATCATCACTTGGCTGGTCTTCCTTTTTCTGGCAAGCCAGCAAACTCATCAGAACCATAACACTCAAAACAACACTCACAACACTAACCAACGGTAGATTCCGTTGATCTTTTTCCCCGGTACTTTTACCCACGCTCACTCCCACAGCTTTAGTTTCCACATCTTCTATCACGGATTTTAGCTGCGGCAAGATACCATAGGAGAACATCGATCCTGAATAGGTAGAGTTTAGAGTGAAAATGTTTCTTTGCCGGTGACTGAGAGGGCGCTCTTAAGAGGCCTTAGGTTTCGAGTGATCGCCTTGGTTGTCCTGGGGGGGCGTGTGGGAATCCACCGCATGCAAATGGCGTTGCGCCGAATATGGCACTTTTTTGAAAATAATCCTCTCGATTTGTCGAGCGCCAGCGATCACCGCCACCAAGGACGAGGTGATAAACAGGGCACTTCCGCCATGGCCAACGCCAACCAAGATACCAACAGCGGCCGTAAACCAGATCCACGCCGCAGTCGTAAGGCCGATCACATGGCTACTATTACTGCGCATAATGGCGCCCGCACCCAGGAAACCTACTCCTGAAATAATTTGTGCGATCACACGCCCCACTTCGTCCGGGAGGGTACTCGCCGGGTCACCCAAGCTTGGACCCACCGTAAAAAGCATCGAGCCTACACAAATCAAAATGTGGGTTTTAAAGCCGGCAGGAGCTCGAGTCAGCTCCCGGTCGACACCGATCACCGCGCCGCAAACCACTGCAAAGAACATTTTTGCAGACACGTAATGGATAACTTCTAATTCGCTCATCGTCTGCCTGTTACCTCAATCACTCTCATTAGTGCCGATCGGCAGAGACCATTGAAATAATGAGCTGTTTTTTATGAGTTTTCTCAAAGTGAGACAGATTTCAAACTAGATTGCCCGCAGAGGCCTAAAGGCCGCGCCTAGAAGAATACACTCAGTTTCAAATCGCCGAAAACCCGCGAGTTTTGGTCGCGACCATACTCCACACCTAGCGAGGGACTTAGGGCCACATATCGATTTAGGAACCAATCAAGACCGACCCCTGTTCTTGCATCTATCAGGTTAATGTCTTCATACTCCCGCCCATATGACATCTTGGTAAAACCAATGTCCTGACGAAAGAACATTGCCAACTCATCGCCCCGAAAAAAGTAGAAGGCCGCGGCCGGGCGAATCGATCGGTAGACCATCCGACCATCGTAAAACCCAAAAGCCGTTTCCAGACCTATCGACGTCCGATCGAAGATAAAGACATCGACCGTTGGTGACACTGAAATAGATGATGCGCTCTCGCCCCGACTAAAGCCCGCAGATCCTCCCACCTTGAAGCGGCCGCGACTCGTCGCCCCTGTGACCTCGTTACGGGCTTCGATACTTGGTACGGTCGTAACGAGCCGCGAGGATTCCTGAGACGGATTGGCGACACAGATCAGGGCCAATGCCATGGTTCCCACAAATCCGAGCACTTTGCTTAAAACCCCATTACCACTATTTTTTTCATTCTCTTGCGTATTCATCGAACCTCCTGGCACGAAATCAACGTGCTGTTCGGCCAATATCGCCCTATTCACCGACGGCAAACAAGACCCGATCCTCGAAGAGTGTTCCTGTTGAGGTACAGGCGAAGATCAGGTACGATCGCGGAATGCCAATAACACCAGATTCAGAGAGTTTTAGTTTCACCTCTTTTGCGTTGTACTGGATGGTCTCGGGAGTCGCGGTTCTCGTGACCTCGAAAATCGTTAGTGGCTTTCGCGTCAGTGGTTTCTTCACGGCAGTGATCGCAGCTTTAGCCGTGGCGGCAGCCAATGCCGTGCTGTGGCCGGTACTCTTCGTACTGACGCTCCCACTGACCCTGATCACACTTGGATTATTTTTGTTTATCTTAAATGGCGCGGTACTGAAAATCTGTGCCGCCCTTCTGCCGGGATTTCAAATCGAATCCTGGTGGGCGGCCATCTTCGGATCAATCGTCCTGTCGATCATGAGTTCGCTTCTACACTACCTCTTAATATGAATGACGCCGCCAGGATCGCCACCAGCTAGAAAACTAGGTGTCGGTTCATCAAGTCTCGGCGTCTCGCCTTTGAAAAAACCGACGACCTTTTCTCGCAGCGCCAATTCCTCGCCCTGGATTCCTTTGGACTGCAGGTAGGCTCGCACTTCGGCGAGATCAATTTCGAGACCAGGATACTTGACCACGCAGTCATTGCCCTCGCAGGTCATGTACGCCAGTGGCCCTTTGAAGGTCTTGCCGTTATCCGTGCTGGTAACATGAATATGAACCTCGCGACCGGTGAGCTCGCGCGGAATGAGATAGTTCATTTGCTGAACAGCTCCGCGATCGCGAAGACGCAGATCAGTCATGGGGAAATTCGCGAACTTCGCAAACTCAACCGGCGCTGGCACTTCATAGGAGGCCTCGAGCTTCTGCCATTTGCCATTGCCCGATCTGGCATGACTCAGATTCGCAGTAGCACCGACAACGGAAAACGACATCAAAACCAAGCTCATCGATTTAAGTGCTTTAAGCGCATTCATCGCTCACTCCCCTGTTCAATTCTTTGGGTCTTCGGGTTTTACTCGGTCATTTTCGACAGCCCGTTTTAGGATCGCCCCTCGGCGGTAAGACGTTAAGCGCCCATGGCCAACTCGCACAAGATACTTCTTTCTCACCAAATCGTCTAGATCCCGCCACGCGGTCATCAAGGAAACCTTGAATGTCGTGCGGTAAACCGGGGCAGTCCACCACGATTTACTCTGATCACCAGCCATTAGATCGTTGAGAGCCTTGATTTGACGCCAGTTAAGATCAAGGTAACGTTCCTCGGCAAAGTAGATCTTTTTTTCAATCGGTTCCACACCGCCACCACTGGTGCCAACACGCGTCCCACCACGTGGCCCAGCACTGCCAACAAAAAGACAAGGTCCTAGTGACCAGCCGCTATCATGGGTTTCGATCCAGTTCGCCATTTCACCTAGCGACTTACGTAAAGTTGTTAACGCAGCATAGATCATCGCATCATGCCTAAGCGGATCATACTCATATCCCCAAACATCCTTGAGCAAACGATCCTTACCATGTACGCCGAGCGATAAAGCCTGCAGTATTTTACGTGAGGTTTGCGATAATGCCGACGCACTCTTGATCACACCGCTCTTGCGAATCCCCAGCCAATGACCGGATTCGAAAACAATGAGTCGCTCGTCACCTGGACGAATGCCCATCGCCTCCGGCCACAGGCCCAGATAGCCGATTCTCAACAGCTCTGCCGTACCGCGTGCCGAATCGCGGGCAAGAAGATCAAGTAAATCACCAAGAGGATCCTCGCCATGGGGGAGAATCTTCTCAATTCTTCCGCGCGCACGATTCACGATACGCGTGTTGGTGGAGTTAGGAAACTCACGACTCAACTGCTCGAGACGCGTTTGGTGACTGGTCGAAGGCTCACGTCCGAGAAGGTGGCGCTCGACTTTTTCCTCAAGTCCAAGAATGCGAATTTCGAAACTTCGATCAGAGATTATGTCCACACATCGCCTCGCGCCTTGAAGGATGTGCATGGCGCCAGCCGCATCACCCTGGCGATAGGAGAGTTCGGCCAGGCGCAGTTGAAGCGTGGTCTCCTGGCGGCGGTTCTCGAAAGCATAAATATTCACAGCTTCATCGTTGAGGAGTTTTCTGGCCTCGTGCCACTCTCCACGTAAGGTGAGCTGGCGCGCCAATTCCAGAATAAGATTTGCCCTGGTATAGGAGTTATTGGCACCGCGAAGTACGATCATCTCTCTGATCTCCTCTACGATCACTTCAGGCCTCATTCCTGCTTGCGCTTCATAAAAAAGACGTTCCGCTGACAAAGTATCGTGCTCACCTGAAACGCCGGCCTGCTTTTGCCCTTGCGACAGTAGGCGCGTACCCATTGAGCGTCGACCACTTTGGCAGAGTGTATGTCCAAGAAGATCGATCGCCAGGGCATGAATAAAGTTGTCACCATTTTCAAGCCCTAAGCGCAAAGCTCGCCGAGCGTAGACCGCCGTTTTTTTAAACTGTCCTTGATAGTAATAATAGATGCCAATCCCTTGATAAACATCCGCACAATTCAGGCATTCCCGGTCATGCAAGCTATCGGAAAAAAACCGGCGCGCCGCTTTGAATTTCGACAGACGCGTGAACGCAAGGCCGATGGCAAAACGCGCCCGAGCACGAAGCCGAGCCGAGAGTCGCTCACGCGAGACATTCCAAAACGCCAGTGCCTCATCCAAGCGCCCTAGGAAAGCCAGCGAACCGATGAGTGCCATGGCTTCCTCAGGAGTCCCCCCGGGAGCCTGCACCTTTTCTACGACTTCACGGTGGCGTCCCAATTCAAAGGCGGACTCAGCATCAAAGTCCCCAATCGGCGCTACAGGCCGTATTTTCACTCTGCGTTTTCGCTTCATTTTTCACTCATAGAATCTACATAAAAACCGTAAATACATATAGTTAGAAAATATCATAACATATCATACCATAGTTCTCAATCGCTCTTAGCAGCCTTTTTCATCGATCCGGCCGATATTCATTTACGAGCCATCATCAGATGCGAAAGGAGCTCTCCATGAATCAGATCTCGACTGTCATTTCGATAATGAGCTTGGTTTCATTGCTCGCATGTAACTACAACATTGATAAGGCCGGCGGTTTGGGCACTGATCCGAACGTGAACAAACAGCTCGACCCGAGCAACAAAGCCAATCTGAACTTCGCCAATATTCTGCAAAACGCTCTTGGCCCTAACTGCCTCGGCTGTCACTCTTCGCCGCGTAACGCCGCAGGGATCAACCTTGAAACTTATGAAAACGTGTTTACTCACAAAGCCGAGGTCATGGGAGCCGTGCAAAGCGGCAGCATGCCAAGATCACGACCAATGCCAGCCACCCAAAAGGCCCTGCTCTTGGCTTGGATCGAATCAGGCGCTCCGAAGGATGCGCCTGCTGCCGGTTCACAACCCCAAATTCCAAAGACGCCGCAGCCCCCTCAAACTCCGCAGAATCCCAACGAGATGGATCCTAGCAAGCCCGCGAATCTGACGTTTCCAAACGTTCTCAAGAACGTCATTCAAACTGCTTGTTTCAGCTGTCATGCTACTCCGTCGAATGCTGCCGGGGTCAATCTGGAGACCTATGAAAACGTCTTCGCAAATCGAGCCAGCATCGCTTCGGCGATTCAAAGCGGCTTCATGCCGAGAAATCGTTCCTTCTCCGCAGAGCAACGTGCGCTCATACTTGCTTGGCTCGAGAGCGGTGCCCCTCGAGGTCCCGATGTAGGTCCGACACAACCGAATCCCACACCGAGCCCGACGCCGCCCTGCGATGATCACTAACGAATTGGAACTGACGAAAAACTTGGAGGTAATTCTATGACAAACGTCCTTCGCAACACAACCGTGTACGTAACTAAGGCGCTGGCATTATCGTCCTTTGGAATTCTCCTAACTCCCATCGCCATCGCGGCGACGTCGCTTGCGGAGTTCAACGCCGCCCCTGAAGCAAATGCGACTTTCGAAGCCGTGGGCAAACCGAGTCTTTTGAAAATCAAAGGGCACGGCGCAAAAGTGACGGGCCAACTTCTCCTGAGCGAGGGCGACGCTCGCGGCAAATTCGAGGTCGATCTCAATCAGTTCGATACCGGTATTGAGCTCCGTAATCGCCACATGAAAGAAAAATATCTCGAAACTGAGAAATTTCCGAAGACGACTCTGGAAATCGATCACGTGGATTTGCCAAAGGACTGGAAGCCCGGCGCAGATATCAGTAGCGCCAAATTTCAAGGAAAACTCACCTTAAAAGGAACTACCAAACCTGTTGAAGGCACCGTGAAAATCTCGGGCACGAATATGGCGGCGGAGGCGGACTTCGTCATCGACATCTCGCAATTTCCGATCGGTGTTCCTAGCTATATGGGAGTCACCGTTGCAAGTTCAGTCAACGTTCATGTGGCTATACCAGCTTTCGTGAGGAAGTAATCGTGAACAACGCGTTCGGATTCGCAATAGTCGTCGCCACCATCGTCGTCAGTGCGTTGGCGGGAACATCCGCCCATGCCTTCCCCGACATGATTCGACACAATTATGTGAATTGCACCGCCTGCCATGTCGCACCGACGGGTGGCGGTGTCTTGAACGCCTACGGTCGCTCAATGTCAAATGAAGTCCTCTCATCATGGGGATCCGAACGCGAAGTCGAGTTTCTTCACGGCACCCTTGCTGAAAACAAAATACCCGAATGGCTTAATATCGGCGGCGATATTCGCGGTATCCAAGTACATCGCGAATCACCCGACAAACTCAGTGAGAGATTTTTTATCATGCAGTCATCGTTGGAGCTGGCGACGACCTTCCAACGCCTAACGGCTGTCATGTCAGTTGGCTATGCCGATCCAGTCGCCAAGGCGATTCGGTGGACAGTTTCGCCTCGCTACTACCTGCTGTGGAATCCCGTCGATGAACTCGGCATACGTGCGGGTCGTTTCACTCCGGTATTTTGCATCAACGTGCCTTATCACACTCTACCGACACGCCAGAGCCTCGGTTTTTCTCCAGGGCAGGAGCGCGACACGCTGGAATCGGTATGGAGCGGAGAAACCTGGAATTTAGCCGCTTCCTTGAGTCAAACGCCACAGAGACCGGTCGCGACCCAACAACGGGAGACATTGGTGACAGCACAAGTAAACCGCACCTTCGCCTACTCGTACCGCGCAGGCGTCAGTTACCTGAAGGGAACCACGCAAGATTTCGGTCGTGAAGCACTCGGTGTTCATGCGCTCCTCGGTATTTCGGAGAAACTCAGCTACATCACGGAGTTCACATTGCAGAAGTTAACTCCAGCGAATTTGTCCGCAAGCTCACCGGCAACGACTGGTCTCTATCATTTCAGTCAGCTTCTCTACGAGATTAAAAAGGGTTGGAACGTTTACCTCATGGAGGATTACGAGAAATCCAATCTCGAAAACTCTGGAACACTTAGTAATTCGCTTGGCCCGGGCATCAGATTCTTTCCAAGACCGCACTTCGAACTCGATGCGGTTTTTCTAAAGCGCCGTGCGGCCAGTATCGCCGACCGCTACGACGATTTTGCCTGGATTTTGATTCACTACTATTTTTAGACCTAAACATGTTCTGTTCGTAAACACTAGGAGGAAAAATGAATGCAAAAACACTGATCATCGCTTCGCTCGTTTTAAGCAGCACGGCTCTCGCCCGACGTGGCGACCGCGGCGACACACCAACCACGCCGACAGCGCCAGCTCGCCCTGAGACCATCAACTGCGCCCTTTATTTAGGTACTGATCCAGCCCCACAAGCTGCTGGGCAAGCTCTGGTCGAAAACTCATCAGCGCTGATCAAAGGCAGCGCCAACGGGGTTGATTATATCTTTTCGGTTCGTGGCAAGACAGCTGTCGCAAAACTCTCCTCGCCGGCAACCAAGCAAGTCGTAACAGCGCAAGGCGCGATCGAGATGCTGAGAAATGGCGGCCGGGGTGGCGGCAACGACGACGGTCAAGATGGCAAGCCCGAGAAAGAAGCAGGCTTCGAACTCTCGATCGCATCTGAAACTGGTTCTGTAAAACTGAAATGTCTTTCAACAAATGAGGTGAAAAAATGAAATTCTTAAAACAACAATCTCTCATCGTCCGTTCGCTCTTGGCTGTTGCAACGCTCGCGGTTCAAGCAGCACCTGTCCAAGCGCAGGAAGCGGCTGTTGGCGGTTGCAATCCGCAAGACTATGTCGTGCTCACCGGTCCGACGGTGAAAATCGCGATCAACGGTCGTGGCTACAGTCCTAAATGCGCACGCGTGAAAGTCGGCACACAAGTCATCATCGACGCGACCGGCAACCATCCGCTTCAGGGTATTCCCACCGGTGGCGTGGTAAATCCGATCGTAGATGAGCTTGGTGGTGCAGTCGCTGCAAAGACCGTGGTCTTCACGCAAGCTGGTAATTTCGGTTACTTTTGCGTGGCACACGGGGATGACACTGGCGCCGGAATGGCCGGAGCGGTCTTGGTCGAATAACCGGTCGAATAATTCTCAGGCGCTGCGAAGCCGATAACAGGTCGCAGAGCCTGAGCCGATGCGCTCGATCACGCCATCTTTCACTGCTTGCGCGGTAAAGCGTTTGAAGGGATTGGTGGTGAGTTCGAGCGCCTGGCGAACCTCGGCCGCGCCATAGATTCGATCTGTCGAGGCGAAACTTCGCAACTTACGCATCTGAATCTTCTGCCAATCCACACCTTCGCGCTCATACGGGACCACGAACGCCGTTGCGCCTTTCAGCTTAAGTGAATACCCGCGATGATCTTCGACGATCGCCACGGGAACTTTGGCATTTCGCGCCCACAGGCGAGCGCGCCTCAAAACCTGGTGAACTCGATCAGGCGAAGAAAAGATATTGAAGTGTTCGCCGGGAAACAACTCCGCATGCAAACTACCAAGAGGTAACGGTCTATAGAAGTCACGGAGCAAAATCTCCACGGCTTGGTGAACCTTGCCGCCAATCTCCAACATCGGTTGGCCATCATCGCCGCAACCAGACATCACATCCATGCAGAGTTCGTCACCATTTCCGAGCACATACCATTCGCTATAGGGTACCTCACCGAACTCTCTGACCAGTCTCGCTCGATAAGACTGAAAGGGCGTACCAAAAGCAAGATAGCGATAATCGGGCTCATTGAATTGCAGTTTGAGCGAGAAAAAATCCACCTCGCGCACGCTCTCCCACTCTCCCCTCTCGGCGGCTTGGGCGCGAAAATCTTCAAGTGGCTTAAGTGATTTCTTGGTCATGGCTGCAATGATCGCCTCGGATTTGCGGACAAACAATTCGTCAATCGTGCGTTGGGCACCGAGAACAGTCGTGGCGGCATCGACGTACTCTTGCGCAGCCTTGAAATCACCCTGCTCAATATTGACCTTCGCCAGCATCTCACAGCAGTTGGCATGAAGACGCTGAAATCCGCCCCGCTCGGTTTCTTCGAGTAACTGGTTTAAGAGGGTCGTGGACGCATCAAGTTGATCGGTCGCTACCAGTGCTGCGACAAGATTCACGCGGCCGATCAGGTTTTTGTATTGATCTTGGATCACCGCCACATAGCGATCGAGTAGCGGAATCGACTCGGCGTACTCCCAACGATTCACATGGCAATAGGTGCGATAGAGCAACGTCTCCGGAAACTTTTCCCCGTTCATATTTTCGAGAATCGACATAGCTTCGTTAACCGAGCCAATTCTCTGCAGGAGCACGGCGTACTCGGCGATCTCCTGCGGCGAAGCTTCACGAAGCCATTCGGCGCGATCGTCGAGTGTCTTGGGTGTCAAAAACTTCATCCCCATTGACACCAGTCCGATGCGCCGGCAAAGACTCGCTACTCGATAGCTACCCTCGCGCGGCATGTTCTTTGGATTAAACTGGCGCAAACGCTTGGCGGCAAGATCCGCGCGCCCGCTGCGAATATCACGCTCGCAATCCTGCAAAACTTGCTCATACGCGCTCAAGGCTTGCCCCCTATTTCTGGAAACTAGACCGTCTCAAAATGAGTCAGCTGGAATAACTTGCGACTCTATCATTCTCGCTCGAGTAACGGCTTTTTTCGAGCAAAGTTTGTACCCCCTGGCCACATCATAATCGCTAGTCCAGTGTTTACGGCCTAGGCAAGGTGCGAATGCTTATTCATTTACCTGGCCGCAAGTCGAGCAAGCGCTGTTGGAGGTACTTTTGAGAACACAAATTTGCTAAATTAATAGTCGACAAGAGAACAGGCTGAAAACAGGCTGAAAGCAAGCTCGAGGAGTTCAATGAGCCGTCCCTACCCTCTCAAAAAGGAAACTCCCTTTTTGGTTCACGAGATTTTCTTTTCTCGTACCGACAAAAAGGGCATCATTGAGTCCTACAACAACACATTTGTAAAAATCAGTCAGTATGCTGGTGTGCAACTCAGCGGCGCGCCCCATAATATTATTCGCCATCCCGATATGCCGCGTGCGGTATTCAAACTTCTGTGGGACACCATCAGTAGTGATCGCCCCATCGGGGCTTATGTTAAAAACCTATCGCGTACCGGCTCATATTATTGGGTCTTCGCCCTGGCGATTCCGATCGAAGGTGGCTACCTTTCACTACGTCTGAAACCAACCAGCGCGATGTTTCAGAAGTTGCCTGATTTAATGAACGCCATGCTGCAAGTGGAGAAAATCGGCGGCATGGATGATTCGACTAATCTTCTTGTTACAACTCTTAAACAACTTGGATTCGACTCTTACAAAGAGTTTATGACCCAGGCGTTAACTCTGGAGCTACAGGTACGAGACGAAGCCTTAGCCCAGAAGCGCGGCAAAGACGTTGCGAAAACTAACCATAAAAAAGAAAACCTCTCCGCCGGAGAGCGTATGCAGAATTCGGCGCACAACTCCTTTGTGGAACTCAGTGCAGCGGCCCATCACATCGTCGAAATTCGCAAACAAGCGCGAGTCATTATCAGCTCCTTCACGGAACTCAATCTGCTCTCCATCAACATGGCCGTTTGCTCTGAACACGCCGGTTCCAGCGGCAATGCCCTGGCGGAAGTCACCATTGGTTTTTCTGACATCGCCAATGAGATTCAGTCCCAAATTCGCAATTTCGACATTCGCGTCAGCTCATTAATCGAATCGCTCGCCGACTCACAGTTCGATCTCGGCTGTTGCCGCCTACAAACAGAGATGATCACTGATTTCATGCGAGAAAATAGCGACACTGATTCGGTTATCCACACCCGTAAAGCCGACCTCGAACTTCTTTTGCAAGTCACCCATGAATCCACGGATCGCGCCCTGGCTCGCGTCAACAGTTTGATGCAGCTGTTCGAGACCTTTCTCCGTACTCTCGATGATTTGCTCAAAACCATCAATGGTCTTGAGTTGATCCGCATTACCGGCAAAATCGAAGTCGCAAAACTTGGTGGTGACCATGGACATTCGTTCGAAACTCACATCGCTCAGATGGCCGAGTTTCTCCATAAAATCTCAAGCCCCATGCGCATCAGCAACGAATCCAGCACCATTGGCGTCAAGGCT
>SXRI01000216.1 GCA_005793615.1 Bdellovibrionales bacterium | reverse complement strand
TCCTTTTCCATAGGCCCCTACGTGAACTTCGGGCGGTTCGGTATGCCGCTGGAAGTATAGGCAGCGTGACCAATGTCGTGTTCGAGGGAATTCGGAAACATTCAAGGCCTGTATTGCCGACTAAAAAATGGTTGATAAGTGCTCATAATTTTGAAATTATGAGCAGATGATAGACAGATTAATAACGCCACATATAGCGAGTACGAAGAAAAGTGTCTTACTTCTCGGTCCGCGCCAGGCCGGAAAGTCCACGCTGGTTTCAAGCTTACAGCCTGACTTAAGTATCAATCTCGCGGACGAATTTGAATTTCTGACTCACTCTTCTCGACCGGAAGAACTTGCCCGGCTTATAGAGATCCAGAAGGCGCGAACGGTTTTTATCGACGAAGTACAGCGCCTTCCGCGCATTCTCAATACTGTCCAGGGACTGGTAGATAAGAATAAGGCTTTGAAATTTTATCTAACCGGATCGAGCGCGCGAAAGCTGAAAAGAGGCGGGGCGAATTTGCTGCCGGGGCGTGTACTCAATTTTAAGTTGGGGCCGCTGGTTGCTGCCGAGGCTAGTTATAAACTCGACACATCTGCTGCGTTGGCGCTTGGAACGCTTCCTGAAGCGTATCTCGCGAAACGAACACGGGAAATCGAACACCTTTTGAGGTCCTATGCGGCAAACTATTTAAAGGAGGAGATAAAGGCTGAGGCTTTGACGAGAAATTTAGAGTCATTTGCACGATTTTTGAACGAGGCCGTATTGTCGGTCGGACAGTTTATCGATTTAACTAAGGTTTCGAAAAAAGCAAAGATCTCACGTCATTCTGTTCCGCGCTATTTCGAGATTCTTGAAGATACCTTGATCGGATATCGTGTATTCCCATTTGCGAAGTTGACCGAAGGAGAAGACTTGATTCGCCATCCGAAGTTTTTTCTTTTCGATAACGGGGTCTATAATGGACTTTTGCAAAATTTCGTGGCGAGTGCAGACCGCGTAGGCGTACTCGCAGAGCAACTGGTGTTTTCTCAGCTTTTACACTCGGCATGGGCTCGCGATCTCGAAATCTCGATCTCATCGTTTCGAACCCGAAAAGGAGTGGAAGTTGATTTTATCACTGAGGTCGGGACCAAGATTTATGCGGTCGAAGTCAAGAATTCCGACAGAATATCAACAGACGATTGCACCGGCCTTATCTTCTTTAGAAAGGTGTACCCGAAAGCCTCGGGGCTCTTCATTTTCCATATGGGATCTTCTGAAAAGAGGTTGGGTCCTGTCTGGGCACTTCCCTGGCAAAAGGGCTTACGCGAGATGGGATTGTGAGTCAGCTGCCCTCTATAAGGATCTAAGCGCACCCTTCTTCTCCAGGTAGATGAGGCTGGTGACGATGGCAAGGGCGATCATGATGTTGTGATTGGTGGCGCCGGCTTTCCAGTTGCACTCGGTGAGTCCGCCGAGGTGTAAATGAATTTGCGCGCCGAGGGCCGCAAGAGTCAGGGCGCGGGCCCAGTAGAGATTTTCTGGAAGGCGCTTCCATAGCCGGTAAGTGGCCCATAGAAAAAAACCGATGAAGGCGAGGTAAGCCGTGAAGCCGGTGATACCAAGGCCAGAGAGTGCCTGGAGATAGTTATTGTGGGCATGTCCCGTAAAAGGTTTGGGGATCGCCTGACAGTTGACATACTCGCAGGCGCGCACTTCGTTCATCTCCCAGCCGATGCCGAAGATCGGGTGATCGAGGAAGATACGTAAATTCATTTTCCATAGACCCATACGCTCTGAGTTTGAGGCGTATTTTGGATCGAGCAAACTCATGAAGCGCTCGCGGAATTGCACCAGACTCACGAACAACACCGTGAAGGCGCCTGCTCCCATGCCAATTGCCCAGAGAAAAAACTTTCGGTTTGCAAGCCAAGTCATTACCAGCACAGCTACCGCAATCGAGAACCAGCCGCCGCGCACGTAGGTGGTAACTAAACTTGCGGCAATCAAAACAAAAACAAAGAGAGACCAACGCCGTAGACGTGAATGCTCACTCGGAAAGACCAGCGCCACGGCAAGAGCCAGACAGCTATGAATGCCGGCGATGTAAACATATCCCATTGGGCTTCCGAAAAGACCCGCTGAACGCCAAAGTTGAATATCTTTACGGACATCAAGAAACTGTACCGCACGATGAGGATTGGCGTCGTGCATTCGCAGCAGGTCGATACCAGTGAAGCTCTGAAAAATCGCATACACCGCGACGATGCCAGTGAACGCCAGAAAAACTCGATAGGCCTTTAACTTCGGCGGGCAGAGGCTCAACGCGAAACTGTTGGCGATTAACAAGAGCATCCAACGATGGCTGCCGAAAATATGAAGTTTTTCGTCGGCGGGCGTGCCAGGAAAAAATACTCCGAGAATGACCACCACATACCAAAAAATCATCAGCTTCCATGGCAAAACTTCGCTCACCATTTCACCGAGACTCAGCCGTTGGCCTGAATGAGTGGCCGATACCTTGCTCGCGCCGAGGCGGGTGCGGAATGCGTAACTCATCGAAAGAGCAAAGGTCAGCCAGCCGAAGATCTCCATGCCGGCCATCGAACACCAGGTTGCAATCAAATACAGGCTCAGCGATATGCTCAAACTTTTGAAGTGAAGCTCGGGCGAAAAGATCTGTGCTCGCTCGAGGGTCTGCGTGGCGAGTTTGTCGGTGTCGGTCATCAGCGGCCCCTGCCAAAAAGCACGACGCGAATTGTTCGCAGAACAATCTCCACATCCAGTAGAAGCGAGTAGTTCTTGATGTAGTAGAGTTCAAATTGCAGCTTTTGCCTGGCGTCTTCGATCGAAGCTCCATATGGGTACATGACCTGCGCCCAACCTGTGACTCCCGGACGTAGAATATGGCGAAGGTTGTAAAATGGGATCGCTCCCTCGAGCTGATCCATAAACTCGGGGCGCTCTGGCCGTGGGCCGATAAAGCTCATCTCACCCTTTAGTACGTTGATAAGCTGCGGAAGTTCGTCGATACGAGTGGCGCGAATAAAGCTGCCGACGCGGGTCACTCGCGGATCACCCTTGGTAGCCCAAGCTGCGCCATCTCGCTCAGCATCTTCACGCATCGAACGTAGTTTATAAACAGTAAATAGTTTACCGTTTTCGCCAACGCGGGTCTGTTTAAAAATGAGCGGCCCTGGACTGTCGAGTGTTATAGCGAGCGCGGCAAGTA
>SXRI01000003.1 GCA_005793615.1 Bdellovibrionales bacterium | reverse complement strand
AAGCCGCCCACAGGGCGTAGGCCACATAAGACTCTTGGCTGAAGCCAGCCAGGGTCCGATCTCCCGTCGAGGCGATGATGGCGCTCCAAATCGTTACTTCCACGATGGCAATGATGACCGGTTGAATGATCGTGTCGGTTAGGAAGTTGAAACGGTATTCAATTTGCGACAGAACCGCCAGGCGCGCGCAACCGAGATTCCTTCTCCAAAAATTTCCGAATGACGTCCTCAAAGTTGGCCTCTTCGATTTTCATTTCTTCTACAGGTGAGATCGCCATGAGTTTTTGTACCATCGGTGCGAGAGCGCGGGACGAAAGTTCAGCACTAAAGCCATCGGTCTTCGCGCGAACAATGAAACCCTGCCCCAGGTCAATGTCTTGCTCCGGCGCCTGCGACAGCTTCACCGATAGGCGCTGCATGGTTTCAGCTTGGCTCATGAATGCCGGAACCGTGCCGTCGTAGACGATGGCGCCTTTACTGATCAGTAAAAGTCGGTCAGCGAGTTTCGAAATATCATCCATATAATGACTTGTAAGAATGATCGTTGGTCGTTCACGTTTGACGTAGGACGCGAGAAATTCGCGAATATTCGATTGTGCCACGACGTCAAGACCGATGGTGGGTTCGTCAAGAAAGAGGACTGCCGGACGATGCAGTAGACTGCCGATGATCTCCATTTTCATGCGCTCGCCAAGAGAGAGGCGCCGCAGTTGAATGTGTAAGAGATCACGGCAAGTAAGTAGCTCCGACAACTCGACAACGCGCCTGCGGGCCACGCTTTCATCGAGGTTATAGATACGAGCCAGCAGATCAAAGCTGTCAGCGGCCGGAATGTCCCACCACAATTGGTTCTTTTGTCCGAGGAGAATGCTGATTTTACTAAGGTACTCGCGCCTGCGGTCCCATGGATTGAAGCCCAGGACGCGGGCCTCGCCACCGGAAGGATAGATCAAACCAGAGAGAAGCTTAAGCAGCGTGGTTTTTCCGGCACCGTTAGCGCCAACCAGACCAATAATTTGACCGCCATCTATTTTGAGACTGGTCGGCTGCAACGCAGTCTTTCGCTCATGTTCACGATTCCATAAACCACGAACCGAGTTCCAGAGTCCCTCGGGCTTGCGATATGTTTCATAAACACGCGTTAGGTTCGTGGTCTCAATTGCGAAATCCGAATCAGGCTGGATCATCCTTCGACTGTTGCCTATGTTTCATTATAAATCACTTGGTTCTGCGCCAAATCTGGCCTGGTCAATGGTCGAGATCAAGTTACGGACGGGTAGGGTCGATAAGCAAACGCTTGAGGTGAACGTATGAGCACAGTGAAGACGTTTAAAAAAGGTGAGCTTCTCTACAAAGAGGGCGACAAACCGGTTTACCTTTACCTGATTCAGTCTGGATCGGTTTGTCTGCAGGTGACCCGAACCAAGCAAACTATTGAGCTAGCGACAGTCGGCGGCTCGCAGTTGATCGGTGAACATGTTATCAGTGGTGCCCCTACGAACCCACATTCGGCGATCGCCACTGTCGAGACCAAAGCGATAGAGTTGCCGTACGAGGCGGTAAAAACATTGGTTGATAGCAGTAGCCAGCTGCAGAAGCTTCTGACGAAGGGACTGAGCGATAAGCTCAAGTTGATCATGCGTGATTTTCAATCCATGAAGATGGAGCGCGACAACACCCCTTGCCCAGCGGATCAATGTGCGAAAATTTTCGGTACCGTTTTTCATGTGGCGCACTCCAAAGGCGAACCTATAAAGGACAAACCGGGTGCGGTCAGTGTGAACTGGGGATTAATGCGGCAATACGCGCAGCGAGTTTTTCTTGAATCACCCAAACGTCTGCAAATGGCTGTCAACATCTTCGTGAAATTGGGTTGGGCCAAATTCGATATGGTGAAACCCGAAGATGACCCTGAGGGACCAGAAGAGATCGGCACGGTTCATTTCCATGATTTGCCGGCCATTGAGCAGTTTTTTGAATTCTTCCAATACTATCACTTCAAAGGTGGCAAGCAGGAGCTGCTGAAAACAGACGAACGAGTCATGAATATGACTAAGGCTCTAATCGAGTTGGGTGCGGCCGAAAAGATGGACCGGCACAATGCGGTGAGGATCGATTACGCAAAGGTAGTCGACAAATTCAAAACCGCGCTGGGTCTGCAGTTGAACAACGATCATTGGACGCTTCTGGAAAACAAGGGTTTGTTGGTAAAACGGCAGTCGACCGATGCTGGTGTGGTTTTGCAGTTTGATTTCAAGGAATTCGAGCGCACTGAAAAAATCTGGCGGGTATTACGCGAAGTCGAGCGCTGGAATGAGAAGGGCTCGGTTGATCCCAATGAGCCAGTCGAAGTCAAAAAAGCGCAGAAAACGGGACCTTGTTGCCCGCAATGTGGACACGGCTACGAAGGGGCACCGAAGTTCTGTGCCGAATGTGGCCACAAATTCACCGCCGCCGCCTAGTCACGTGGAGTGAACACCTGCTGCGAGCGACGTTTCGGTGGAGCCGCAACAATTATAACAGCGCAGCGAATGGTAACCATGCTGCGATCATCACCAAAACGCCCACCGCGAAAAGGAAGCCAGGCGAACGCGCAGGTTTTTGCGTGAGGCGGTCAAGGCGCCACGTCATCCATAACCAGAACAAGTAGAGCGGCGAGAGTTGAAATTGTGCCGGCAACTCAAGAAGACTACCTAAATTAAATGCCACCGAGCCGCCAGTAATTGGCGTATTTGAAAACACGCCCGAGGTATTGATCGAAAGAACCCCGTTCATAAACCGAGGAATGTAAAATCCAAAAAGCGGATTCGCGGGAAAATAGGGCGTGCGCGGCTCGACCGCCGTTGCCATTAGACAAATGAAGGTTGATAACAGCGCCAGACAAACCAAAGCGATGCGGGCCGGTCGCATTTGCATGCAGGCGAATAAAGGAAAAGCCAAAAACGGCAGAGTGACAATGAGATAGCGTGGCCCGAATGAGGCGCCGCCGCCCCAATAAGTGATTGAATCGCCAAAGCAGGCGTTGAAAGCCAAGTAGCCGAGAAAAATCGCGAGCGCCAAGAGTGCTTCGATCCGGCCGAGGTTTCTCGGCTTGGCTTGCTGTCGCAAAAGTAAGGCGAAACCAACAAAAACTAAAATCAAAACAGGGTTATTGAAGAAGAGTCCTCGCAAAGGTTTATAGGTGATCTCGGAGAGGTTCGAGAAGAACTGCGGCCAAGCCGACCAATCCCAGAGAGGCACGCGAATTCCGAGCACTCCTTGCTTGTGCGCAGCAAAGGTATCGTTACTCGCTTGGGCATAGGCTTCATAGGTAACGTAAAACGGTTGCCTAAAGGCGACGAGGTTATACAAAAACAACGGCGCCAATCCGTAGAGGCCGCCGAGTCCAAAGCGCGCGGTCTGCATTAACCAAGTCCGTCGATCTTGGAAAAATACAAACAGGGCATAGAGGCCGATGAGAGAGGCGCCAATGGCCGAGGGATATTCGAGGGTTATCGAGAATCCCAGGGCGCCACCGGCGGCCCACAAGCGCCAATGGTCTGGACCGGGATGCTGGCGCCAGGCAAAGAGTTGATAGAAAGCGAATATAAAACAAAAAGCCGATGCCACGTGGCTAAAGAACAAAGTTGAAAATGGAAAGAGCATCGTGCCAAAGCCAATGACGAGCGCGACCGCTGCGGAATGGGCACTGCCAGCAGAGAATCGTAGCCCTAGCCAAAAGATCAAAACGACCGTCAGAGCGCCAAGGAGCGATATTGAAAAGAGATTGGCAGCGTAGCAGGCCCAATGATAACGAAAATCCTCTTCGACGCCAATGACCGCTAGTACTTTGACAGATAAATTTCTAGCCGGTCTCACCGAGACTTCTTCGCCGGTTGGTATCTAAATTTTTTCCGCGCTTTCTTTTTGGTGAAGGTCCAGTT
>SXRI01000215.1 GCA_005793615.1 Bdellovibrionales bacterium | reverse complement strand
GTTTAACGGCCCTTATCGGGTCGTTAGTTGGACCAAGGGACGTCGCTTGCGTCTCGAACCAAATCCTCACTTCAACGGCGGATACCGCCACCGCCCTGCTGTTGAAGTTCTGTTTGTTGATGATGAACAGACAGCTCTCAATCTTTATGAACAGAAGCAGCTTTCCTTTCTGCGCCGCCTGCCCACCACTTACATCGCCAAGCACCGCTCGCGTCTCGACTTTAGACAGGTGCCCATGGCGCGGTTTGACTATCTAGGTTTTGGTGAGGAGTTAAAGGACCAGCCTGATCTAAGGGCGGCGCTTTCTCTTTCTGCTGATTTTCGAGAGCTGCAGAAGCTCCTCGATGCTTTGGGTGTACCCGGTTGCCCGAGTTTGCCCGAGGATTTGCTGGATCGGCCTCGCTGCGTGAAGTTTGATCTGCCACTGGCCAAGAAACACTGGGAAAAGGTACCGCCAGAGATCCGCGCACGACGCATGAAGTTGATGTTTGCTACGTTTGGCGGCGAAGATGCAAAGAAATCAATGGAGTGGTTTCAGGCGCAATGGAAGAAGAACCTTGGATTCCATGTCGACATCGAAGGAAGTGAACTTCATAGCTATCTCGCACTATTACGTAAAGCGCCACCGGCGATTTTTCGCAAAGGCGTCGCGCTTGAGAGACCGACCTGTTCGGCGGCGCTCGAGATATTTTCAAGCGGCGGCGCGGAGAACTTTTTAAAACTTTCAGATAAGATACTTGAAAGTACCTCGAGTCGTCTGACGAGAGAGCTACGACCCAGACAAGGTGGCGGACAATTGAAGTCGAATGGAAAAGCCCGGAGAATTTGTGGCGAAGGTATTCAGCGAATTCTCGATCAAAACTGGCTGGTGCCTTTGGGTCGTATGCACTTTACGCTGCTCGTGGATCCGCAGTTCCTGGACTGGTCCTTAAGCGAGATGAATCAACTGGATCTTTCGCACTTGAGAATCGGTTCGCCCCAAGACGAGGGTAAGGTGAAGTGATCTCTATAAGACTGGAAAAACTTTAGGAATCCGGTGTTTCCGTCGACAAGGAAGTGGTCAATTCGGAGTGGGAGATCTTCTTTGAAGGGTAACAAGAAAAAGGCGCCGAAAAGTGCGTCGCGTATGGATCGCTACCGTTCGCTCGTCGATATCGGCATCGCCTTGTCGAGCGAAAAAGAGGTAACGCGAATTCTTGATCTCATTCTTGAAAAAGCGCTTGAAACGACAGAGGCCGATGCCGCTTCGATTTCGCTCACTGAGAATATCCGAATTGATTCCATCGGTACCACCGGACAAAAGTATTTTCCGGTTCTGCGGTTTCATCGCAATGCCACACGTACTTTTAAGCAGCACTTGCGAGATAAAATCTTGGCTCTTGATGAATCTTCGGTAGCCGGTTATGTGGCATTGCACGGCCAAACAGTACGAATCGATGATTGTTATAATCTTCCACCTGAGAGTCCTTATCATTTTAACACTCAGGTGGATCTTGATACCAAGTATCGTACGGTCTCGATGTTGAGCGTGCCAATGCAAAGCTCCGTTGGAAAGGTGCGCGGTGTTTTGCAGCTTAGAAACAAGGTCAAGCCAGGAACTCCTTCAGCAGAAAACAAACGACAAGCTATTAATCCGGCCGATGTGATTCCGTTTAGTGATGAAGATTCCGAACTCATGCAAGTATTCGCTTCACAGGCTGCGATCGCACTCGAGAACGCGCAGTTGACCGAAGATATCGAAAACCTTTTCGAGAGCTTCATTCGTGCATCAGTCACCGCGATCGAGGCTCGAGATCCTTCGACAAGTGGTCATAGTGACCGCGTTGCGGTTTTGACTGTGGAGTTCGCTCGTTCGGTTCACCAATGTGGCGACGGGCCTTTTAAGAATGTGTTGTTCACCGATCAACAGATTCGTGAACTGCGATATGCGGCACTTCTTCATGATTTTGGTAAGATCGGCGTTCGTGAATCTGTTCTGTGTAAACAGTACAAGCTCTACCCGCATGAGATGGAGACTGTGCTTCTGCGCTTGGATGCCGCCGCAGCTCGGCAGGAAATGCTGGCCTGGAAGGAAATGGCAGAAGAACTCATCGCGATGTTTGATAAAGGGCATCCTCACAGCCCGAATATGCGTGCCTCCGAGGTCTCGGCGAAGATCGACAAGTTTGCCCAGCAACTGCAGCAGGTTCGTCTTTCTATCGTCAAAGCCAACCAACCGCAGATGGTCGAAGATGATTTTGATATTGTATCTCTGATGAGTTGGATCAATAAAACTTCGCGTGAGCTCGATCAGATACTTCTAACGCCACAAGAAATTATTAAACTATCGCTCCCAAAGGGGTCGCTCGCCGATGATGAGCGTAAAGAAATCGAGTCTCACGTCAGTCACACCTATCACTTTCTGCGGCAAATCGCCTGGACGGAAGACTTGGGCAATGTCGCCGACATCGCACACGCGCATCATGAAAAATGTGACGGCAGTGGCTACCCTCGTGGATTGACCGCTGAGCATATTCCGATTCAAGCGAAACTTATGACCATTTCTGATATCTATGATGCCCTCACTGCAACTGATCGTCCCTACAAGAGTTCGGCCTCTCCTGAGCGCGCGCTCGATATTCTCCATATGGAAGCCCGGCGCGGCAAACTTGATCTCGACTTGTTAAAGGTCTTTATCGAAGGACAGGTTTTTCGCTCTGCTGACGGCATGCGCCTTCGTAAAATTTCCTGATCCAAATGCTTTAGCCTCTAGTTTTCTTTGACATGACTCTTCGCGGTCATTTGAAATCGATAAATGGTGAATTAACGGGGGCAAGAGTGGGAACTGTACTGATTACCGGCGCAGGAAGTGGCATTGGTCGGGCGATAGCCGAACGCTTTCTCAAGGAAGGTTATCGGGTGGTTGCTGTCGGTCGTCGTATTGGCTTGCTCAATGATCTCAAGAACAATGCTCCCGCAGGGCGCGTTCTTGTACATGCCGCAGATCTTACAAAACAGGCAGACATTGTAGCGATCGCTAACGCACTTCAGGGAAACTCTGAGTTTGGCAGCGGCCTTTCAGTCCTTGTCAACAACGCCGGCATTTTTACGCGCGCAACCTTTCGTGAATCTGACGACAGTGTTTGGACCAACATTTTTCAGACAAACCTTCTTGGACCTGTTCGCCTGACCCGCGCGCTTTTGCCGCTCCTGGAGAAAAATCGTGGGGTGGTCGTCAATATTGCTTCGACCTTGGGGCTGCGCTCAATTGCGGGTACTAGCGCATATTCCGCTCTGAAGGCGGCCATGGTTAACTGGAGCGAAACTTTGGCCGTGGAAGAGGGACCGCTGGGTGTGCGCGTGAATTGTATTTGCCCAGGCATTGTTGATACGCCTATTCAAGATTTTCATTGGCAACCCAATGCGGAAAAAATCAAACTCGGTGCGCTTCAGCCTCTTGGGCGAATTGGCCGACCCGAGGACGTCGCGCACGCGGTGTGGTCTGTCGCAGGACCAGGATCGGAATGGATGACTGGATCCGTTTTGAAAATTGATGGCGGCATTAATCTTGTCTGATTTACGTCAAAGGCCCTTGCCGAACAGTGTACGCACCGAACGGGTGATCATGAGTGGTCGGCGGATGTTTTCTGCGAGCCATTTTTATCGGCAGGAAAAGTTCTCTGATGTTGAAAACGCCGAGATTTTCGGTGCGTGCTTTAGCCCTCATGGCCACGGGCACAACTATGTTTTAGAGGTGGTTTTAGAGGGCACCCTTCCTGACGGATATCGGCCCATGATCATTCGACAGAGCCTCGAGCAGATTCTGATTGAAGTCACGCGTACCTTAGATCACAAGCACCTCAATTTCGAGGTTCAGGAGTTTCGCACTCTTGTCCCGACGACTGAGAATATTGTCCTTTACCTGCGCGAGCGAGTTTTGCGCCAGATCGAGGAGCTGATTGCGCAAAAGGCCCTCGATAGGTCTGTTGTCTTCAAGGGACTGAAGTTGTTTGAAACTCCCGATCTTTGGGTCGAGGTGTTGGGGTGACTTATTTTGAATTGACCAAGGAAGTCAGTTTTCGTGCCTTGCGCATACCGCCTCAGCCCATTGAAACCAAAGGAATAACTCCGGTGCCGCTCAGTGGTTGTCGGTTTAAACTGCGAGTGACACTGCGGGGGCAGATGGATCCGGTTTCGGGTCTTGTCTTTGATCGCGATCGTTTGGAGCGAATTTTACGCCTCTCAGTGGTGGAACCGCTGGACGGCAGCCTTTTGAACGAATGCTTTCCGAATCCAACGACTGAAGGTCTGGCCCACTCGATTTTCCTGCGTCTTCAGCCGCTGTTTCCGGAGCGAATGCTCACTCGGGTGAGCATTCACGAGTCTGATCTTTGTTTTGCTCAGTTTCCTGTTTAGAGGATCCAGCCTAATAGCCCGGTTTGACGGCCACCTTTGGTTAACTGTCAACCGGCTCGCGGCGGTTTACTTCGCGCCGGCGGCGATTGGGGCTTCTTCGTATTCATAAACCGTAACGCCATCGAGGTTCTTCCACGAACCGCTCACGTTTTGTTTCACTTGCGTGCGCCCATGGACTTCAACCATTTTTTCACCGTCGACAGTATAGAAGAAGTAAAGAGGCTTAACCAGAGCCGCGATCAAAAAGCTAGAAGGCTTCATCTTGATGACAAAGGTCTTGGTGCCGTTAATCATCTCCTCACGCTCTTTGAAGTACTCGAAACCCACGGTTTCCTTGCGGTCAGGAACCGCGAAGCGAACCTTTACTTTATCACCCTTCACGATCGTCGCCCAGTTACGCTGTAAATAGGCAGTGACCGCGGGGCCGACCACGAAATCATCAGTGAGTTTTTCTTCGGCTTTCTTTTCGCTGCCATCCACTTTGTAGGTGAAAAGAACCTTGCCGTCTTTCACTTCAACGT
>SXRI01000214.1 GCA_005793615.1 Bdellovibrionales bacterium | reverse complement strand
GGAAACCCGATGCACTTTAAATACGCTAATCGAATCATCCTTATTTTTGCCGCGGCGTTGCAAACAAGTTGTACTTTCAAAAAAGCCGAACTCGTTAGCTCGGATAATCCGATCAATATATTCTTTGTCCCTTCGGTCGACGCTAAGGTCATCGACTCCAACTCGAAAATCCTCAAACAGTGGCTTGAGGCCAACACTCCCTACAAATTTCAGATCTTAATTCCACAAAGCTATATTGCCGTTGTCGAAGCGTTTGGCGCCAAACGGGCCGATATCGCCTCGCTAAATACCTTTGGCTACCTTCTCGCGCATGAAAAATACGGCGCCGAGGCGCGCCTCAGGTTGATTCGTAATGGTCGCGACACCTATCAAGCACAGATCATCGCTAAAAAGGGGCGTTTTAAGAGTATTAATGACCTCAACGGAAAGTCATTTGCCTTTGTCGACCCAGCTTCGATCAGTGGCTATATTTTACCGCTTAAATTTCTGGGTGATGCCGGTATTAAACTCGGTGAGACCAAGTTCGCGATGAAACACGACAACGTGGTGTCGATGATCTACCAGGGGCAAGTCGACGCTGGCTCCACCTTTTACACGCCCCCCGATGATGAAGGCATTCAAGACGCTCGTCGCTTGGTTAAGGCGCAGTTTCCTGACGTTGCCGAGAAGATTGAGATTCTTAAGCTAACGCAAGATATTCCGAGCGACCCGATCGTTTTCGCTAAAGAACTGCCAGAGGATCTTAAGAGTGCTCTCGTCGCGGCCTTCATCAAATACGTACAGACCCCTGAAGGCAAAGTCGCCGTTAAAAAGATCAGTGGTGCAGATTCGTTTTCGCCGGTCAAAGACAGCGACTATGACAGTGTCAGAGAGATGATCAAAACCACGAAGACGAATCCTGAGGAATTGCTGAAAGCGAAGAAATAGGTGCCCTTTGTCTAAGCCCATCTTGTCGATAAAAAATTTAAAGAAAACCTACCCGAATGGCGTACGTGCCTTGAAGGGTGTATCGTTTGATGTCCGGCGCGGCGAGTTCTTGGTGATCATCGGCCTGTCGGGCTCCGGAAAATCAACGTTGCTTCGTTGTTTGAATCGCCTGCACACGCCCTCATCCGGAGAGATTATTTTCCACCCCCAGGCGTCAACGCGAGACTCAGCTGTTCTCGAGAGTGCAACCGATATTGCTACCGTTGAAGGCGAAAAAATTCTCGATATCCGCCGCCGCATCGGCATGATTTTTCAGCATTTCAATCTCATCGAACGTCATTCTGTCATCGACAACGTTTTACATGGCGCTCTTGGGCGCACGCCAACCTGGCGAAGCATTCTCGGTCTTTACTCCCATGCCGAGCGTGCGAAAGCGATGGGTTTTCTAGAACTCGTCGGCATTGGCGATAAGGCCTATTATCGTGCCGCCCAACTCTCTGGCGGCCAACAACAACGGGTGGCCATCGCTCGGGCTCTGATGCAATCACCTGAGCTCTTACTGGCTGATGAACCAGTCGCGAGTCTTGATCCTGCCACTTGTCACGTGGTCATGGATTACTTGAGAAAAGTAAATCGCGAGCTCGGTTTGACGATCATTTGTAATTTGCATTTTCTCAGTCTCGTTCGCCAGTATGCCGATCGTGTGATCGCGCTCAAGGGTGGCGAACTGGTTTACGATGGCGATCCTCAACAAATCGATGACGCTTGGTTTTCACGCATCTATGGCGAAACAGCCAAGGAAGTGCACGTCAACTAACCGACATTATCGACGAGCCTCATCAAGGAGATCTATGAGTCAAATCATCCGCCGCACGATTTTCGACGCCTGCATTTTTGCTTACATCATTGTCTTTTTGTTGATCGCAGTTCAGCGCCCTGACTCCGACCATCTGATTGAACAAATGTCAGGTTACCTACTGATCATCAGTGCCCTCGGCATTATCGGCGCCCTTCTCAGCCTCTTTCTTCGCGCTAAATCGGTGACCACTCTCGGCGACATCATTTACATGCCGGCCTATTTGCGTCCATCAATTCCAGGCCCGCTGCCGCTGTATCGGACATTCTGGGGCGTGGAACTTTTAATGACCTTGGTAGCGACCTTTGTTCTCGGATGGTTCATTACTGATATAAACCCACTCCGTTTACTTGAGGCCGATGCCATTTCGAGCGCCCTGCGCCTTTTTGGCGAAGTTGCTAGCCCCGACTGGAGCATTTTGCCTAAAGCGACCATAAAAATCATCGAATCGATCTTTATCGCATTCATGGCTACGGCCCTCTCCACACCCATAGCATTTGTTTTAAGTTTCCTCAGTGCCCGCAACATCATGGGCAAAACCTGGTTAGGAACAGTGATCTGTGCCTGTTTGAGGATCGGATTTAACCTTTCGCGCTCAATCGAGCCGATACTTTGGGCAATTATTTTTTCAGTTTGGGTGAGTTTTGGGCCGTTTGCCGGCATGTTGGCCTTGATGGTTCATTCGATCGCTTCGCTTGCCAAACAGTACTCTGAAATCGTCGAAGGTGTCAGCGACGGCCCGATCGAAGGAATTGAAGCGACGGGCGCCGGAGCGATACAGGTCGTATGGTTCGCGGTGGTGCCGCAAGTGGTGCTTCCTTACATCTCCTATACCATCTATCGCTGGGATACGAACCTACGGATGGCGACCATTCTCGGCTTTGTTGGCGGCGGCGGTATCGGCACTCTTCTGATGGAGTACCAAGGGCAGTCGCGCTGGCCTCAGGTCGGCACGATTATCGTGGTCATGGCCTTTGTGGTTTGGCTGATGGATGCGTTTTCAAGCCACGTTCGATCGGCCGTGAAATAACTCGCTTGATTCTTTCATAAACTCTAGCGATGATTTTCAGCAACACACCTGAAAAAAGTTCATCTGAGGAGTTATCTATGGCGTTATTTATGGAGTCATCTATGCGTCGACAAATCCGTATTAAGATTCTTGCTACCTGCGCCATGATCGGTGCCTTGACCGCGTGCGCCGATGCCGGCAAGAAAACCGCCATTGGCGCGGGCGTTGGTGCCGCAGCCGGGGCTGTAGCCGGAGCCGTCATTGGACATCAAACCGGTAACCGTGAAAAAGGAGCAGTGATTGGCGCGGCCCTTGGTGCGGGTGTTGGCGGCAACATTGGCTACCGCATGGACAAGCAGGCAAAAGAGCTTGAGAAAATCGCTGAAACTCGCCGGACCGATCAGGGCTTGGTCACCAAACTCAAAAGCGACATTCTCTTTGACTCTGGCAAGCATGACCTAAAAGCCGGAGCACTCAACAACCTCTCGCAGATGGCGGCGATCATTAAAAAGTATCCTGAGAACGTATTAACCATCAAAGGTTACACCGACAACACCGGCACCCCTGAGAAAAACAAAACCCTTTCCGAGGCCCGCGCGACCGCGGTTCGTGAAGAACTCATTAAGGGCGGCGTTCCAGCCGGCACGATCAATGTTCTCGGCATGGGACCGGAAAATCCGATCTCTGACAATAAATCCGCCGATGGCCGCAAAGCCAACCGTCGCGTCGAGATCGAGATCACCGCCGACGAATCAAAGGTTCCGAAATCTTAGTGATTTGAGCTGCAAGATTTAATCATGCAAATCTAATCAGAAGCGCGGGATGCTTGTCCCGCGCTAAGAGAAAAGAAATCGACTTCAACTCCCCTAGAAATCGTGCGCCACGCAAAGCGCATGCCGATCTTTTCCAAGACCCGCCGTGAGGCCTGATTCGTAAGCTCCACACACCCGTATACAGTCTCTAAACGAATTTCATGGAAGGCATACTCCAAAAGTAAGGCAGCGGCTTCGGAAGCAAAACCCTTCTGCCAGTGGCGAGCGGCCAAGCGATACATGATCTCGATAATAGTATGGCTCTCGCCCGGAACCTGATCGCGTCGTAAAGCACATACACCAATGATTTCACCGGTGGAATTCAAGACGATCGGAAAAACACCAAGACCTGTCTCTCGGAATTCTGCTTGATGACGGAGAATAAACTCTTCGGCCGTGCGTAGCGAAGTCTGGCGGTAACCGCTATAGGAAAAACGGTTGAAGCCTTCGTCTTGCGAAAGTGCAAACCACCCCTCGGCATCCGCCGCCTGCCAGGGGCGTAACAAAATTCTTGCGGACTTTCTAAGAACACACGCATCGTCAATGGTCATCAACGCATTTTTAGCACCAGACAGTTTTACATGTCCAGTGCGCGCATCTGCTTAACGACAGCTGTTAACGACAGCTGTTAACGACAGCTGTTAACGACAGCTGTTAACGACAGTGGAGTTGTCCACCCGCGCTCACCACCGAGGAAACCGCGGCACCAGCTGGATTAAAGGGAGTGGCGCTCAATTTGCCGCCAGCATCGAGCACTACTCCGCCCCAGATGGCGCCGCCGGTAGTACCGCAGAAGCTGTTTCCTAATAGTGAGCCCACATAATTTCCATTGGGATTACCAATCGAGACGGTTTCGCCACCGCCGAAATTAGTACTAATAACCTCTAACACCGAGGAAGAATTAGTGCCGATGCCGGCACGTATGAACTCGCTACCGCCAATATAGGAAGTATGACTGCCAGTTGCAACCACGGGACTAAACTTGATGGCGGGCGTATCCTGAAGCGAAACGACCGTGCTTCCGGAAAGAGTCAAGACTCCGGTCTTACTGAGAGTCTCAATGGCGGGTCCGGCACTGGCGTTGCGCAAGATAGAGTTATACATATCTAGTGACGTTCCATCTTTGATCGACACTGGTGCAAGACCAAGACCATTGGTGGTATCAAGATTTGAATCCTCGATCAAAACCGTCGTTGGAGCGAAGTAAGTGGACGATGCCGAAGTAACCAGCGCCGCTCCAGGCCCCGTATTGTCGATATTGCGAATCACAAATCCGTGCGCCTCGATGGCGTTATTACCGCTAGCTCCTGCTATATCGAAAGCAAGTGCCGGAGCGGCAGAGCCCGCATTCGTCAACAAGCGCGAGGCGAAAATCATGGCCTCAGACTGATTGGCACGAACGAAAATGCCGCCATCCCCGAGCTTCGCATCCACCTTCGAAACATAGGTAATATGTGTCGCCGGATTATAGGAAGTCGCGAACGCGACGATCCCAGTGTTGGTAGAAACACCTTCCAGTGTCAGGTTTTCAAAGGTGTTTTTTCCCGTCGACACCGAGGAGACACCGATCATCGTCATATTGGCATTGGCATTACCTGTCCAACCAAGATTGAGATTGGCTAGATAAGTGTCGTTAACGGAATTGATGCTGACCAAACTCAACGCCAAATCGGTGTTACGTACCTGCGAACTGCGATCGCTCCAACCGACAAGCGCGCCACTTGCGCCAAGATTCAAAGTCGACGCATGTGAAATCACCACGGTTTGCGCGACGCAAATCCGCCCGAGGATGGTGATTGAACCCACTGTGCCAGTAACCATACCGGCATTGTTTACCAATGTGATCAAATCAGATGTGTTCGCGGTAACGGTATAATCGCAGGGCATGACCTTGAAACCACTCCTGAAGATTGTTGCCGGATCAAAAATATGGACTACAGCACCATAGGTCGCTTTACTCGCCACCAAACGTAAGCGACGTCCGGCGATGGCGTCGTCCTTATCCCAATTCAGCGTGGATTGATCAGCTAAACTTGACGTACACGGGGCGCCAGGCGAACTTTGCCAGGTATTTGATCCGGGCGTGGCCTCACACTCGAGTGCCACTGTGGTCCCTGCCGCGGCTATGATTGGCACTGAGCGATGCGTGAAGGTCGGACTAAACTCATGCACACCGATCACCGCTGAATTAAATGAAGGAGGCTGAATACGCGCAAACGGTGCGCCGGTTGGAATCAACGGAGTGATGGAACCGGTCACCGTAATATCTGGTCGTGGTGAGCGGAAGTTAATAGTGGTGGCACTCGGAGCCACGCCATCGAACTTCACATAGAAACCGACCCGACTCACGCCAACACCAAAAACAAGCGGCGTGGTCCGCGGCGAACTGCAACCGCCGCTATCATAGACGCCAAGACCGAAACCTAAGCCCGAAACATCAAGTGGAAATTCCATCCGCGCTCGCGCGCCGACTTCGGTGCCGACTTCATTCTTAAGAATGGCCTCGGCCCAGATACAACTTCCCCAATTGGCATTGTAGGTGCTGGCGACGACCTGCACTCCATAAGCAGATGCCGATTGGCCATCCACGGTGCCACTGAATAGCGCCGAGTCCGCAATCGTCATTGTTGCCGTGTTGGTCGTCGCTTTCAGTGAATAGGCACCCGTTGGTCGATAGAAGAATGCACCTTGCGAGCTACCGTTATTAATCGTCACCGACCCGGGCGAAGCGCTCGAAACGCAATTTTCGAGCGTGCTATAAACGTTCACCGGTGCCCCGCCACCATCGCGAATATTCACCATGGTGGTGCCACTGACTGAAATCGGCGAGCCACTTGGCGTTTGCACACGCACATAGTAGGGGTAGCAAAGCCCAGTGCCTGCCGGCGACGGCCCATGAACCGCATAGACCGGTGACGTCACCACGACTTGGTTGTACTCGGGCTGAAAATCAACCTCGGGCGGTAGGCCCGTCATGGCAAATGAGTAATAGGTGCCATTCGCCACTCCGCCACTAAGTTTCATGTAAAACCCGGCCGATTGTGAATTACCCATAGGGACAGCGAATGCGGAAGCTGTGGCACCCACGGTGCAACTAGAATTCGTATAAAAACTTGCCCAGCCAGGGGCGCTCAAAATCTGATTCCAATTGTTGGCGGTTGTATTGAGGTAGGGGGTAGAATTCACGCCATCGTGAGAATAAGCCTTAACATAGGCTGGATAACACTGGTCCGTCATCAATTCCGAGGTGTCGCCAACGTGGCCAGCGCCCGTGATTTCGATTCGGAAGTACGGCCGGTTACTTCCCGAGTGGGTATCGGGATGAATAAAGGCATTGGTCAAGAGACGCGCGCCGTACACGGGACAGATCGCCAGAAAATCGGTGTTGGGATTAAAGCCACCGAGGCTCGCCCAATTGAGTGTCGTTGCCGCCTTGTCAAGAGTCATCCCCTCACCTAAATCGCTGCGCATACCTTCGCAATCATATACGCCGTGGGTGATCACGTACTTGTCGACAAACGCCGCATCGATGCTCGCTTGACGAAACACCCGCAAACTATCAATGGCCTCTTGCACACCCGGAAGAAGAGCCCAAGTCATGCCAGCGCCATCCATGCTCATATTGCCGCGGAACGGACCACGCCAGTAGGTAGAGAGCTTGAGGTGATCGACATACTCTTGCCCAGAACAGGTCGACGTACATGCCGATTTTCCTGCCGTCGCCGTCGCGTCGCCAAAAAAGCCGACAAACTTGGTTTCGCTCGCCGAACTCGAAGTCACTACTTTCGCTCCCACTAGAGCAGCAAAGTCACTCTTCAACATGGCTTTACCGAATAAAAGTTGTTCATTCACTTTTATCTCAACCGGTATGGTCTCAAATACCATGGCCTCGAACCAACCGCTGAGCATCTCCGCCATCATCAACGTCATAGACGGATGATCAGGCTTTGCCTTGACCCGGACATCTACCATGCCACTCGGCCCAGTGGTCGCGCTCGTCATAAAGCGACCGCGTACCATCGCCGGATTGTTGACTGTCGCATTGAGTTTCTCAATCGGGATTTCTACGGCAACATCGCCTGAAGCCAACGCTTTCGGCACACCGCCA
This sequence comes from Bdellovibrionales bacterium, assembly GCA_005793615.1. Taxonomy (GTDB): domain Bacteria; phylum Bdellovibrionota; class Bdellovibrionia; order Bdellovibrionales; family JAMPXM01; genus SXRI01. The sequence continues at coordinate 397 of SXRI01000214.1, read as the reverse complement.
TAATAGAGATCCATTGCAGAAGGCGTGGTGGTAGTGCTTGCATCGTACGCAAGCAAAACTTGGATAAAACGACCGTCACCAGCTGGTACCTCGAGCGCAACACTCACGTTCGCCGTTCCGTCAGCCAAGGAGGCGTCCGAGGCATCTACAAAGCATGCGCCACTGGTGCGAGTCGAGCCGTCTTGTTTCCGATCCCAGGAGCAGAACTTCACCGGCGAAATACCCGCACCATGAACGTTGATGATCAAATGCTCCAATTCACCGGTCGTCAGGGTACCGACGGTGCCCTTTTTAGCCATTCGTGTGGGAATCTGAAACTTCACATTTGATTTCGTGTTATTTTGTTTAGACGTACATCCGACCATTGTCATAAAAACAAATACGCCGACCAAAACTG
>SXRI01000213.1 GCA_005793615.1 Bdellovibrionales bacterium | reverse complement strand
TTCGAAGATCGAGGCCGGGGCGATGGAGTTTGAGAAAATTCCTTTTGATTTGCGAGCAACGCTGGAGGATGCAGTGGCAGTTGTTGCTTCGCTTGCTCGGGAAAAAAATCTCCAAATTTCTTTGCTGTGCCCTGATCATTTATTTCCAGGCGAAGTTATGGGTGATCCTTACCGGATCCAGCAAGTGCTAGGCAATTTGCTGAATAACGCGATCAAGTTTACGGAAAAGGGTGAGATCAAGGTTCGCGTCGCAGAAAGCCATGCGGGAAGAAGTGGCAATGTCGAAATCATAGTGAGTGACACTGGAGTTGGAATTGCCCCTGATAAACTGGATCTGTTGTTTCGTGAGTTTTCCCAGGTAGATTCGTCAAATCGACGAAAAGTAGTGGGATCTGGACTTGGATTATCTATTTGCAAAGAGCTGGTAGCTTTAATGGGTGGTGAAATCTGGGTCGAGTCGCAAGAAGGTGTTGGCTCGGAGTTTCATTTTACGATCGAGTTGCGGGAAGCAAGTAGCATTGCGTCTCAGCAGGTTTCTCCTTCGGCAAGCGTAGGAAACTCTGTTGCGCGATTGCGAGTTCTCCTGGTTGATGATTCCGTGGATAACCGGATCTTGGTGCGGACCTATTTGGAAGCTGACGGGCACACTGTGCTTGAAGCGGAAAACGGGAACCAGGCATTGACTGTTTTTAAGCGGGAACCTTGCGATGTGGTTTTGATGGATATGCAGATGTCGATTATGAGTGGCGCTGAAGCGACGCGAGCTATTCGCTCGTGGGAAGGTATAGGCGGCAAGACAATGGTGCCGATCATTGCGTTCTCGGCACTGACGCAACAGGTGGGAATTGACACCTGCCTACAGGCAGGATGCGATTTCTTTCTCAGTAAGCCTGTGAATCGCGAGGAACTGCGAGAGATCCTGGCTTTGGCCGACCGGATCGGCCGAGATCGAATGGTGAGCAGGGTGGCCGAGCCACAGGCCCCGTTTCCAGAAACACCGGTTTTATGAATGCCATCCAGCCTGCACTCGCCGTAATGTCAGTTTGAGCAGAGTTCGCCTTAGCGCTGCTGAAAACATGCGGTAGCTCATTATCAGGGAAGTGCAATAGATCATGCGTTAATTGTGTCTGCTCTTAACGGACATGATCAATCTCACGTGGAAGTATTTTTCTGCCGGCGGCAAGAAACTTTATCGCGCACACTTGCCGTTGAGCTGCTATTCTTAAATACACAGACAAAAAGTAGAACGTCGACGCAGATTATTTCCATTCTCGCAAAAGGAGAATCTATGAGAGTTCTATTTTTCGTCATTGCATTGGTCGCTGTTTTCTCTACGGACCGCGCCTATTCTCGGCTCAATGAAGAGGGCCTGAGGTCATCAGCGAAAGCTGTGAGGTTTTGCGAAAGCCTCGCGAATGCATCTCGATCGAGTCAGCTCAAAGCCAAATATGTTTCCGAATGCGTCGCTGATCAGGTCGCCTGTAAAGAGGCGCTTCGCTCGGTAAAAGCAGCGAAAAAAACTTGGAATGAGAAGTTCTTCAACGGCTGCGAGCCACTCGAAAAACACGCCAAGGGAGAATGCGCTGGTTACTATGACCGCGATACCTGCGCAAACTGCATGGAATCTCTGGGAATTGAGGTTTCACTGTGCGACAACTTCAAGCAATATGAGCGCGCTGATCTTGGTAGGCATGTGAACTGAAGACCTTGCCCGAGAAGCTTTCGGTTGCGATGGGCGGGCACAGCTGCGTGGTCACGCGGCTGATTCGCCGTCCGATGGGGTAGGTTTAAGGAGAGCAATGACGTTTGGCTTGAGCGAATACGCTGGCACTTCGTTTTTAAATCCTTTAAGGGTGAGGGTTTTTTTCTCGAAGTCGCGACTTCCTAGGTAGTCGCGGAGGGCATAGAAAACAAGAGAGCTTGTCACCAAACCGTTCGACTCGGCCTGCGCGCAAAGTCTTGCTGCCAAGTTGACGTTTGGCCCCATCCCGGTGAAGTGCTTTTGTGTTCCCGTCCCAATCCATCCCACCATCACTTCGCCGATAGCTACACCGAACCGTACGCCGCTATTGATATCGCCGATCTCACCGCGATGATCTTCGAGAATCATTTGTACATCGGTTGTTACCTGATCGATAAACTGCAGGAGCTTTCTCTCCCACCCTTCAGTGGTACCGAAAGCATTCATCGCATAGAAAAACCCGTCGCCCATTTGATTCAAGACCAGAATCTGATTTTCGATGGCTCGCGTAGCGGCAGCGGACAGAAATTTTTCCTTTACTTTCCAGTCTGATTCGAGCGACAGCGAATTTCCCATGTGCGTAGAGCCTATAAGATCAGCGAAACCGACCACGCAATTTTGCACGCATTGAGGTCGTTCAATAGTTAGATGGCCTTCCTCGATTTCTTTACGAAGCAAAGGCGGAAAATGATTCTTTAAAACCTCGCTTCGCTTTTGGCGCTCTCTTTCGAGCTCTTGCTCGTGAATATCAAGGCTGATGCAAACGACTTCTCCGCCAGGAGCTCTTGCCAAACTCGAGTAATGCCAGCGTGGCTCCTCTCTCGCGTCGAGCGAGAATTTGATTTTGCGGGCCACCTGCTGCTCGCGGGTGTTGAAAAACTCGCTAATCATCTTCATGAGTTCGTTTTGTATCCCAGGAGAGGTTACTTTCTTGCCAAGAACATCCTCTGTTCTCAAGGCGAGCGTTTTGAGAAGCGCTTGATTGGCCTCGATGTAGACGAGATTCTTGTCTATCAGTGACACCAGTCCGGGAATGGATTCGATAATTGTTCGGAGAATGGACTCCTTCTGGCTGATTTCGTTCGCCGCGCGACCGACCAGAAAGACGGCCAGGGACAATAAGCCCTGGGTGAGGACTAAACAGAAAAAGCCCAATTTCAGCGTGTTCCAAAAGGCGACGTTGATTCGATCATGTTTGTAGCCAACCACGACCTTGCCGACTCTATTTCCATTCAGATCAGAGACATCTTTTTCAACCTTGGTAAGCTGGCCGGCATCGGCCAGCCCCTTCGGATGCGTGAAGGGGTTGCCTTCATTATCGAGAAAAGCTACGAACGCAAAATCGGGATCGGCATTCACCACACGCTCGAAGTTTTCCAGAGATGCCAGGTCGTAGTTAGAAACGTAGGTCTGGCCAAGCGATTGTAGAAACAACGCCAGTCCATCGGCCTTGGAGCGCATCGCGCTTTCGATTGCCGCCTGGGCTAGCCAAACCATCGCCGAAAAAATCACAAGCAAAAATATAAACGAGCCGATATTCACCGGCCATAGAAGGCGCCCAAGTAATAATCTGTTGCCGAGAGAAAAACGACTGGTGCGGGCCATTTGTCCTTATCGGTCACGAGCGGCGCATTTGTAACTCGACGAACATCAGTACTCTTCCTGGGGCCTTAGGCCTTGGAAAACGACGTTTGCCGCCATGGTGACTATAGATTAGTCAGTCTGAGTGGATCATTTCAAAGATGAGGCAAGTACCTGTCGGTACGAACTGTGCAAACGTGTAGTTTGTAGTGAAGGCATAACTCTATCTGCCGCGGGAAGTGAACCCGCGCCTGCAAATGATTAAGAGGTCGACCAATGGCAATCTTTCGTAACCTTCTTGCGCTTTCGGCTCTGACTACTTTTGCTGCCGCAGTCTCAGCACCAGTCGCAGTCGCCACAGAGCAAATTGCCTATAAACCTAAGGAAATCAAGAAATGTGAAGCCATACAAAAACGCCGCACCAACGATGAGCTCAATCGAATTTACGAAGCCGCTTTTCCTGCCTACTTTGAGTATTGCGCCGGAAGTGTTTGGGCTCAGCGCGGTGCCAAACCTGGTGGCGGTTTCGGTCACGCGATGGGTATCATCCACGGGGCCTGTCTGGCAAAAGACGCCAATGGCAAGAACCTAGTACTTTGACAGATAAATTTCTAGCCGGTCTCACCGAGACTTCTTCGCCGGTTGGTATCTAAATTTTTTCCGCGCTTTCTTTTTGGTGAAGGTCCAGTTGATGGTGATCTTCTCCTTATTGGCTCGTTTGTTCC
>SXRI01000013.1 GCA_005793615.1 Bdellovibrionales bacterium | reverse complement strand
TGGGTAGCCACCAGTCGGTTGACCACCTGATCTGCCACTACAAAATCTTCCATCTCCATGCTGCCGGAAAGATCAACCGCCAGCATCAGGTCGCGACCACTGACAGCCTGTTAGCGCCAATTGTAATTGAAGCTGATACTCACGCGATCCTTTTGGGATTTATTCGGCGGTACCTCGTGCCTGAGCCAAGATTCCCAGAGAGCCACTTGCCCAGGGCGCGGCTGCAAGGTGATGAATGGCTGATTTCGAACAGCGGCGCCCGGTAACTTTGGTGGTGCCGCCATCATCATGGCGAGGCGCGGGGCTTCGAACTTGAGGGCACTGGCGCCTTGAGGGACTGAAACATAATAGGTGCCGCTGAGAACCGACAAAGGGTGTAGGTGCGAAGTGTGCGTGACCGTTGTTGGCATGATATTGACCCAAAGGCTTGTCATTTCAAGACAACCTTCTTGTAAGTCCATTTCGAGATGTCGCGCGAAGATCTTCACATGGCGATCAATCTCACGCGAAAGTTCTTCGAAATGGGGATAGCGCCGATGGAGGTCAGTGATGGAGCCATAGGAGGTGTAGCCATTGGGGTAGTGCTCTTGCGACCATTCCAGTCCTTCTGGATCGGTGTCGCGTACCAGATAACACTGTTTTAAAAGATCGCGCCGCAAACGGTCGGCCGAAGCTTTTCGGGAGCCAGCAATGAGGTCTTTGAAATAGATGGGTGTTGAAAAAAAGTTCTGAATTTTCATCGGCTGGAGGTATGCACGATTTTCCTCCAGCCGTCAATGCGCTCAGGCCGCCGATTTGGAATAGGCATCAAGCGCTGAGGCCTTGGCCTTAAGGGTCTCCGGCGAGAGTTTCTGCCATTTAGGTAACTGGGTCTGTAATAGTTTATCAGCAGAATGAATCTCATCGATCAACTGGTCCAGACTGTAGAAGCGGAGATCGTTTGTCAGATGCTTCCAGGTTACGAATGAAATCAACGAACCATCCGGATTGACCTCGAAGTGGCCAGAGTTCATAAGCGGATTGAGATGCGCGACCAGTTCAAACGACTTTTCCGGCGTCCACGCCGCCACTTGCAGCGACGCCAGACAGGTGATCATGGGGCTCTCGTCAGGAATTCGTAGAATAATCTGTGTTGGTGAGTTGGGCGTTGTCACCGTGGCCACGGAACTCTTAGAAACACTGACGTTGAACTTGTAGTCCTCTTTGAACATATGCGCCAGTTGCCCGAACACCCGTTGGGTACTTCCCTGAAAAATGCTGCGCGCATAATTGATATAACGATTCCGACCGATTGAACGCGCCAGATACTGAGTGTAATAAATATCGTAACTGAACCTATCGCCAACAAGGCTGCGCAGGATACGATCGTCAAAAAGACGGGCGAAACGAAGCAGCGACAGAACATCGATCGCCAGATTTTCCCCTTCATCTCGGGTGCGACCTTTTTGTCCGATAAAGGATGAGCGAAGTGCGAGACCGTGATGGCCACCGGCTGGATCAACTAAAATACTCACCCCTCGTAAGCCAAGATTTTCAGCCGAGATCAGTCGATAGAAATCCGTATCGGGAATGTCTTTTAGACATTCATAACGGAGTACGATCTTTGATTCAAAGACCTGAAACTGATCATGACAAGGCGTCGCTTTTACTTCGACCTCCCACGCCGGGAAGGCGGAGAATCTGATACGCAAAGTGCTCTCTTTGAGCTCTATCTCCGCATCAGGAAAGGTCGAACGCAAACGAATCGCCAGTCGTGGGAATGCTTCAGCCAACATACCGCTCCCCCCTCTATAGGATTGACATGATTCTCTTCGGCGGACCTAAGGCCAGGCTTAAACGCATAACGGCATGAATTTGGTTAAAGTTTGATCAATTCCGACCACTTTGAGAATTCTCCCAAAGTGCACGACTTCCCTCAGGAGTCTTTCTCACAAAGAGACGTCTCAATATCTGATCCTTTAACTCCGGGACATGTGAGATCACGCCCACCATTCGACCGCCAGCTTGAAGCTCGCTGAGCGTCTTCATGGCCAGATCCAGGGCTTCCGGATCAAGAGTGCCGAAACCCTCATCGACAAAAACGGCTTCGAGTTTGGTGCCGCCAAGTTCGCTTTGCACGACATCCGCTAAGCCAAGGGCCAGACTGAGGGCAGCCATGAAGCCCTCGCCGCCAGAAAGTGTCGAAGTGGCGCGTGCGGTACCGCTGTAGGCATCTTCAACTTCCAGGTCGAGGCCGGCGTTCTTACGTCGATCTTCATGCGTAGCTGCACGCCGAAGAGTAAATTGTCCGCGACTCATTTGATAAAGACGGCGCGAGGCGAGTTCGAGAACATCGTCAAGGCGTGAAGCCAAAACAAAGCGAGAAAAATTGACCCGAGAAAGATTAAAGGGTGGCTGCCCGTTGGCGACGGCCGCGAGTTTGCCAACGATCCGATACGATTCCTCGAGAGTTTGTTTCTCCCGGGTCAGTAGCGTGAGTTTCGCGTCGACGCCTTTGAGGGTCTTAAGTTTTTCTTTGTGTGCGAGCTTAAGTCCGAGGGTCGTGCTGCGTTTGCTGTCGGCGTCTTTAAACTCCACTTCACATTTCAAAAGATCGTTAGCCCATTCGGGTGCCGCCGCGGTTTTCTGTTCGAGATCTTGGATGATAGAATCGTTAACGGCCAGTTGATCAAAATAGACACGCAGATCTTGCTCAATACTCTGAGCCAACTGCTCACTAAGACCAGCACGGCGACACTCATCAAGAGTTGAAAACCCCGAGGCCTTCAGAGCGTCACCAAGGCGGGTGTTGTTTTGTTCAAGCAGCGCCGCTTTTTCGCTTGTTTGTTGATCTAGGCTCGTCAGCCGCGCATCACAAGCGGCGAGGGCCATTTTCTGACTTTCGACCTCGTGATTTGTTGCTACCACTGCCGAGTTATAGGTTTCAATCTCAGTCTTTAGTTTTTGTCCACGTTCGGTGATTTGATTGAGATCACGTAAATCAGCCGGAACTTTGCTCAAAAGAATGTCGACCGAAGCGCGGCTGGCCTCGGCACTCGCGCGCTGGGTTTCACGCTCGTCGCTGGCCAGACGCAAGTCAGATTCGAGTTGAGTGAGCGAGCGCTCAAGCTCTTGAAGTGCTTTACTGCCAGCGATTTTCTCGCGCTCCGCCTGTTCAGCCTTGGCAAGATCCTCCGCGATCACTTTGAGTGCCAATGCAAGTTCATGGCGGTAGGCCTTTGCCTTTTCGACAACATCGCCTGTTGGATTGCCGGGCAAATGGTTTTGCAGCTGCTTTTGTAGCTGTTCGCGCGAGCGTATGAGATTGTGCTCTGAACTCTCCAGCTGAGCAGTGGCTCGAGCCAGTTGTTCGGCTGCATGGCGTTCAGCGCTCTCTGCTGACTCCAAGACTTCGCTATTTACGATATTGGCGACACTGGCCGCATTGCCGTGCTCATGAGATTTTGTTTCCAGATGGGCCGGAGCAGGGTGATTGTGGCTTCCGCAAACCGGGCAAGCGGCGCCCGCCTTCAACTCGCGGGCTAGCAAAAGGGCCTGGGAGTGATGATAAGCGATGCGCAGGTTAAGAAGACGCGTTCGTTTGCTGTCGTGACTGTGTTTGGCCTGAGTATAATGATTTTTGTTTTGTACCGTTTGTGCATTGAGGTCATCGACGGTCTTGAGCTCGTCATTTAGACGAGCGTTTTCGGCACTCTTGTGGCGATACTCGCTTTTGAAGCTATCGATACGGGCCGCAGTTTCATTTAGGCGCTCTAACAGCAGCTGCTGCTCAGAGCGTTTGTTCCGTAGTTCACCGAGTTGAATATCGAGTTTAATGGCACGATCAATGGTGCTCTGGAGCTGACTTTCGCGGTTGATTAAGTTAGATTGTTCGCCCTGCAATTGCCTAGCTGAGTTCCAGATTTCACGTAAGTTTTCGCGGGCGGTTTTGAGCTTTTCAATTCTACCTAACTCTGCGGCCAGTTCGGTTTGTTTTGTTCGCGATACGGCTAAATCTTGGTTGATTTTTTGCTGCTGAGCCAGATCTTGAATCCGTGCCGCTTCTATGGATTTCAGTTCGGTTTCGAGGCGATTGACTTCGTTATCCAAAGCTAACACCGGGCGCGAACGGCGATCATTCGTGATTCGAGCGTTGAGTTGTTCGATCTCGGGTTTCTTTTGCGCCAATCTTTGGCGTTCCTCCTGCGCTTTTGATAACTCCAGGCGGACTTGCGCTGTCGCGCGGGCAAGTGCTAAGCGTTCTCCGGCGGATCTTGCGGCGCCCTCGACAGCATCCGTGGACTCTTCGAGTTTTAGGAGTTCATCTTCAAGATCTTTGATTCGATTCAAGAGGTCAGCGGCGGATTGGAGTTCAATCGATGATAGTTGCGCGCTCACGGCCCGTGATTTCTCTTCGATAGCTAGAGCGATTTCTTGGGCCCGTGTTTGCAGGCGTTCGCTCAGGCGGCGAAATTTCTCGGTGCGAAAAAGAGTTTCCAGAAGATCTTCACGTTCTTTACTCGTGGCAGAAAGAAAACGTCGAAATTGGCCCTGAGGCAAAACCACGACCTGACGAAATTGATTTTCGTTCATTCCCAAAAGGCGGGTCAGCTCGTCGTTGGTTTTTCCTTGGCCACTCGTCACCAGCAGCCAATGGCTGGGATTATCAAGGGTGTCGAGCGAACTGCCGCCTGGTTCAAATTTGAATAGCTCGGCCTTCGGTTGTGAGTACGCAGTGCCTTCGCCCCGTTGCTTTTTCAATGTTTGCCCGGGCCGGCGAACGACTCGGTAAACCTCGCGTCCGAGCGCGAACTCCAGTGTTACCTCAGTCGCGAGACTGGGATCAGCAAGGTCACTGCGCAACCCCTCGCTCGTGCGGTCGGCACCGCTAGATGTTCCAAAAAGGGCAAAGCTAATGCCGTCGAGAAGTGAAGTTTTACCGGCGCCGGTTTGTCCATGAATCAGAAACAACCCGCCGGAAGCCAGAGCGCGAAAATCGATATTCTCGACTTGCGCGTAGGGGCCAAAGGCCTTGAGGCTCAAACGAATTGGTTTCATGGTATGGCCTCTTCGCGATTGAGCTCCTCAACGACTTTGATCAGGGCGATGCGCTCCGCTTCGCTTAAGCTTTCACCAGAAGCCGCTTGAAAAAACTCCGCAAAAAGATCTAACTCACTGACCGTATCACGATTCACGCGCGCTTCGAGCATTGGAAGCATTGAAGGGCTAAAGCCGAGAGCTCGTGAGACATGTAAGAGATTCGGGTAGGCTGCATAAAGTTTAGTGAAGGCGTCGAGCACGGCACCTTGGTCAGTGTACGACGCGATAATATAGTCGTCGCGCTGCGGGTCGCTTGCCGCCTGGCGCACCAATTCGCTGAGCTCACCCTCGAGAAAGCGTAAAGGGCGGCGTGTTGGCAGTTGATGCATGAAATGAGAAATTTGTGAGGCCGATGAGATCTGCACTTCCACAACACCCTTAGCGTAGCCGATTTCGGACTTGGAGTAGGGAAGTAGTGAGCCGCAGTAGCGAATATGCTCGGCGCCGGCCTCCTGCGGACGATGCAGGTGGCCGAGTGCTGTGTAGGTAAAACCCTGAAAAGCACTGGCGTTAACGATACTGGAACCGCCGATAAAAATTTCTTTTTCCGAATCACAGGTCTGTGCACCAGCCACAAAGGCGTGACAAAGCAAAATTCGAGGCAGAACGCTGGCATCAGTGGTCGAGTTCTTAGCGAGAAGTTCACGGCAAAGTTCACTCAATGCTTGGTCGGGACTCTCGAGATCGGTACGTCCCAAAGCCCGGCCAATGTCTGCGGGTTCGACAAAGGGGATTCCGTAGATCAATGCCTCTACTCCCGCTTCGCCCTTTAGACGGACCGGGGTGACCGAATCCTC
>SXRI01000002.1 GCA_005793615.1 Bdellovibrionales bacterium | reverse complement strand
GACCCCTCTGAGAGGTCTTGGTGAAACGGAAGCGGCTCGTTGACTACCAACGGTGGCGCAGGCCTCAGTAGCTAAGAACGGAACAACTACCCACCGATATGGGAATCAAGAGCCGGAAACCTATTTTGAGGCCCGGCGAATGCTGGATGGCACCACCTGCCGTCACTCGGGTTCCAGCGATAAGTCGACAGATGGATAAGTTATGGAGCGCATCTTTATTGAGCGCGCTGGTCAGTTTATCGGTCAAGAGGTTCGCCTCATGGGCTGGGTGCAACGCCTGCGAGCCTTGGCAAAAACCACATTTATCGTGTTGCGTGACTGCAGCGGTAGCGTACAGATTGTCTCTCCTCCGGCGCAAGTGGCCGCTCTCGGAATGAAACTCGATGACGTCGTCGAGATTCGTGGACGGGTTCGCGAAGAGTCACGTTCGAAAAGCGGTTTTGAAATTGACCTTATCGAGGCGCGTATTCTGAATCCTGCGGCTCACGATCTGCCGTTCAACTCTTCATCAGACTGTTCGCAGATCGGTATGGATGTCGTGCTCGATCATAGACCGCTCAGTGTGCGCACCGAGGCGGTAAACGAAACCTTTCACGTGCAAGCGGCGATTCTCAACGCCTTTCGCTCGTTTTTGACTAAGAATCATTTCACCGAGATCGTCACCTCCAAGATTGTGGCCGGCGGCACTGAGGGTGGCACCAATCTTTTCGAAATGAAGTACTTTGAGCGCACCGCCTATTTGTCGCAAAGTCCGCAATTCTTCAAAGAGCATGGTGTCGCCGCGCTCGAACGCGTGTTTGAAACGGGACATGTTTACCGGGCGGAACCACACGCCACCAGCCGACATCTCACTGAGTACTATTCCCTCGACTTGGAAATGGGTTTTATCGACGGCCCAGAAGAGTTGATCGCCCTCGAGCGTTCTCTTCTCGCTGAGATCTTCGAGCTGCTCAATCAACGCTTTGGCGAGTCGATCAAACGCCGATCTGGTGCGATACTACCTGATATGACCCGAACGCCCACATGGGAGTTCGCCGAGTGTTTGGCGCGCTTGAAGACAGCCTTCGGTCGAACTGATCTCGTCGACGACCTTGACCCGGAAGGAGAGCGGCAACTCTGTGAGCTCGCCGAGAGAGAATGTGGTGTGCCGGCGGTATTTGTTCTCGGTTTTCCTCTCGCCGCTAGACCATTTTACACCCATCCGCGAGGCGAAAACGGAGCTGCGCAGAGTTTCGACCTACTCTTCCGCGGTCTCGAGATCACCACCGGCGGTCAACGCCTGCACGCGCGTACAACACTCGAAACAGCACTGCGCCGCAAGGGCATGCGCCCTGATGATTTCGCCGGCCATTTGCGAATGTTCGAGCTCGGTATGCCACCGCATGGCGGATTCGCGATCGGACTCGAGCGACTGACGGCACAGGTGCTGGGCCTCGCCAACGTACGTGAAGCAACCATGTACCCGCGGGATCGAAATCGCGTCACTCCTTAGCGCGAGGGAACCAAAGATTGGAGTGAGAGAGGGCTGTCTCGCACCGCAGTTAGCCCTTCTCGCGAGTTTGCCATCGCCAACTCCCAGCTACGCTTCAAATTCATTAAGATTACTTTACTCGTCTCTCGCCACTATTTTGGCTAGTATCCCTCACGAGGGTATTCACGCATGCAAGGAGGCTGCAGATGCACGTCATTGACTGTATGACTAAAAAAGTTGTCGTAATCGATCCATGGATGTCGATCTTGGAGGTAGCGCAGAGAATGCGCGATGGCGATATAGGTTGCCTCTTGATCGGCGAAAATGATCGTCTGATCGGCATCGTCACCGATCGTGACATCGTGACTCGCGGTCTTGCTGAGGTGAGAAACACGGCCACTACACCAGTTCGCGCCGTGATGTCGACAGGGGTTCTATACTGTTTTGAAGATCAAACGATTGAGGAGGCCGCCCGCTCCATGGCCAAAAACGGCGTGCGCAGACTCGCCGTGCTCAATCGCCAAAAACGATTGGTTGGCGTCGTTTCGCTGGGCGATATCGCGGCAATGAGGGATGAGGCGCAAGATGTTGCCGATGCACTGAGCCGAATCTCGCAACATGGCAAGCGCGAGATTCAAATACATGCCTAAAACAAACAAAGTCTTTTGACCTAAGAGTCGTCGCGGAACTATCTTTAGTCCGTGACACAGATCGACGTTGCCCTCACTGACTACGGCCTTACAATTCTTTGCGCGTGGTTCACCTATCGCCTTTGGACTCAGCCACAGCCGGCCACCGCGGTTTCGCGTTGGCAACAAAACTTGTGGATCATATTTTTTTCTTCGCTGGCTTTTGGCTCTTTGACCGGCGGTACGGTTCATGGTTTTTTCCCTGAACCGGCGTCCTTTGAGCATCGCGCGATGTGGATGGTCACGGTCTTTGCTATTGGTTGTACCGCAGCGACCGGCTGGCTACTGATAGGCAGTTTTGTTTCGGATGTTTCACCGTTAAAGTCATTTTGGACCTATTTTGCTGCTGCTGATTTTCTTATCTACGCCGCGATTCTTAGCTTTTACTCCCATAGTTTTCTCGTCGCCATCCTCAACTACGCACCCGCTATGGCCTTACTGATGATTGTGTCTCTTCGTTCGTACTTGAACAGTCGGTCATCAGATTCGCTATGGGTCGCCGCTGGTCTAGCGGTCAGTTTTCT
>SXRI01000212.1 GCA_005793615.1 Bdellovibrionales bacterium | reverse complement strand
TCGCAAAAGTTGAAGATCCTCCACCAAAGCCACGTAAAAAACCAAGCCTCGTCGACCGATACCTTCAATACACAGAATGGGCAGGGAAACCAAAAATCAAATCCCTAATCCCCATGCCGCTGATGTCTATGGTTTTTCCATTGGGATGCATGAATCTACGGATAACGGCTTTTACGGCCTTTATGGAGCTCTATAGACGCTACTTTGTGAGTTTAAAGTTCAAAGCTAAATGGATAGCTAACGTGGGTGACTTCGTTGTCGGGCGTCACCGGAAACTTCCAGGAGCGTACCGACTCAAGTATACACTCGTTCATTTCGTTGCGAGCCGCAAAGGCGCCATCGCCATAAAGCGATCTACCAGACGAACGAACGTTCATTGTAGATCCTCCCCAAATATCCCATTTTACGGTAATCGTGCCACGCAGATTCGGCACGGTCCTTAGGGCTTTGTTATAGCAAGCGCGAATCGGTTTGCGATTCTTTTTGATGACCTTGAGGATCGCGTCTTGCGACATTTTACCGTCGACTTCGAGCTGGCGATCGACGAGCTGTTTGAGCGAAATTTGATATTTTACGGGATAACAGTTACGATAATCCCGCGCCGTGCCGGCCGAATCTTTGATTGTCACTTTCGGCACGAGCTCACCAACAATACGTTCTGATTTCAAATGAAAGTCTTTCGCGGGACCGGTTACGTGGTCCTCTTGGGTGTCTTTGTAGCCCGGTTGAAAATTGATTTTGAATCCCATGTCACTGTTGCCCCAGAGCTGATAGTCAGCGGCCATGTGAACAGGAAGCGGTTCATGGCCTTCGCTCTGTGAGCCAAAGTTTGTTGATTGGCGGTGATTGGTCCAGCTTGAAATAAACTCTCCGGTATCAGGGTTTCCATTTGCCCGATTACGAACCTCTTTGACGTGAAAAGAGGAGGGCGTGGCGTCTAGCATCCACAGTTCCGAAATCGAAGGGCGGCGGTAGGAATTGCTCAACTCGAAGGCCCAATCGCCGTCTTCGATCAAAGCATAAGAGCCAGCTTTCATCTTTCGGTTTGAACGAATCAGCACCAAGCGGCTCGAGGAGCCATCATTGTGTTCGGCGGTCATTTCGACCAATCCTTGATCGGCACAATAGAGTTCTCTTTTACGCCCAGTAATGAACTTTATGGCCTTGTCCATGCTGGCTTCGGTTACTTTTGCATCAAGACCGCGCAGCTCGTCTTGCAGAGTAGCCTGTATAAAGGGCTCATCGATCGGTGCTTGTGCCAATTGAGCCGCAAGCCGAATGGCTTCCTCTTTTTTACCGTCGACATGATTGAGCCGAAGCTCCTCTTTCAAGGTGTTAGCGCGATCGAAGGAAGTGGCGGCGACACTGTTGATAACAATCGACACGCCGATGAGAAGGGCGGCCGAACTGACGACAAAAGTTCTCTTAGTCATTTCTGTTTCCTCTGCTCCGTTGGTTTGGCTCGGAACAAGAAGATCTTTAACCAATGGACGTCATGAAAATTGTTTAACATCGTCACGATTTCGTCACGAAACGATAACCGAGTCCGCGTTCCGTCTGCAGGTGGCTGCTTCCCAATTTTTTTCGAAGACTGACAACAAGATTATCGACAGTACGATCGGTGCCGTCGTAGTCGTCGCCCCAAACGCCATCAAGAACCTGTTCACGGCTCACGATTTGACCGTCGCGCTTGAGAAAGAACTCGAGAAGCTTTCTCTCTTTCGCGGTTAGTGGAATCGGAAAGCCACCTTCTTTGACAAGGAGTTGACGGGTTCGCCACTCGTAAACAAACAATCCGAAAACCTGGTCTTGAACGGATTTTCGGCCAAGGTGACGACGGACGCGCGCGAGCAATTCATCAAGGTCAAATGGTTTGGCAACATAGTCATCGGCCCCGAGATCTAAACCGCGAACTTTGTCTTGGGCGTCGGTTCGCGCCGAAAGCACGATGACCGGCACTTGGTCACCGTTGCGGCGAAGTTCAGTCACCACTTCAAAGCCATTAAGGCGTGGCATCATGATGTCCAAAATCAAAAGGTCGGGACTAGCGGTTTTGGCCATATACAGACCAGTTTCGCCGTCCATAGCCGTCATCGTTTCGTAGCCCTCCTCATCGAGTGCCTGAATAAGACCTACGGAGATAATTTGATCATCTTCTATGACAAGGATCTTTTCCTTCATTCTGGCTCGCCCTCGGGAGTCGTGTGTTTCTGCGATGCAATCGGTAAAGAAAATTGAAATTTTGCGCCGGCCTCGCCGGGATTCAGCAGTCGAACATCAGTGGAAAGCTCGACGGCAAGTTTCTTAGCCAGTGACAAACCAAGGCCAAGACCGCCGGATTCGGCAGCTTGTGCTCTTGCAGAGCGAAAAAACTCGTCAAATATTTTCGGTGCATCACTCAGACTGACGCCAGGGCCACAGTCAATGACAGTAAATTCGATAGTGTCGGCGCCCGGAACCGTACGAACTTGAATGGTCACCTGCTCGCCATATTTGATGCCATTAGATATCAGGTTTCGAAGTAAGACGCGTAAGCGACCGAGCTCAGTGCGACACGCTTCGCTGACTCGACCATCAATTCGTACCAGTCCTGGAAACTCGGCATCGGCAAAATTCCGCAGTAGTTCTTCAAGATCATTTGCAGCAACAGTTTTGAGCTCCGCCTGTGACTCCGGTCTATTGATCTGCACGATATCATCAAAAAGGCGATCAAGACGCATGATACTCTGATCGATCGCGTGGAGATTCCGCTCGCTGGGGCCACTGCGCCTGATAAGCTGTGCGTTCAAGCGAAGACCAGTGAGAGGTGTTTTCAGTTCATGGACGATTTGGTTGAGGAAGGTCACTCTTTTCAGAAGGAGGGTGCGCTGTTCGCGGAGGCCAACGGCAGTTAAAGCGACGCCAAAGATCAAGAGCAAAATCGAAGCGGTCAGGAGGGCGGTATCCCGGCGGCGAAAGCCATGTGAGGCGGCGGTTTGGAACTGTGGAAACCGAATTTCAAGTGCCGTGGAATCAAACTCTGCGCTCGTAAGACGGTTCACCGAGAGGAAGCTCTTCAGAGCGATATGGCGAACAGAGGCTATCGAAGGAAGAAATCCCTCAAGTTGACCTTCAGCGGTGGTTCGAAAAAAAACCCGGTCGAAGTCAAACTGCGGTCGCACGAAAGTAAAGTCGCGCCCCCCTTCAAAGTATTCAAACAATAAGCGATAGGCTTCGCGTGCCTCGGGGTCGGATTGAGCGCGTTCAAATCCGTCAAGCACGTCTCCGGAGATGGGCTCTGGCGTTAGCTTTCGCCACTCATCTAAAGCAAGTATGCGATCCCACGATCTCCTGATTGCAAGAGCCTTCTGGAGGAATTCTTTTCGCGCTCCCGATTCATTGTTCTTAAGCGCCTCGCGATACTCTGCCCACTCCAGCTGAATGCCTGGATGTGGATAAAACGGCGTGTGTAAGACTCGCCCCAACCTATCCCAATGCAGAACGAAATCCTTCGGCAGCTGTTCGCCCTGTGCGAGCATGAGAAGGTGCGCTTTCCATTTTTCCCGAAGTCCGGTTTCGATGGCAGT
>SXRI01000211.1 GCA_005793615.1 Bdellovibrionales bacterium | reverse complement strand
GACCTTCACCAAAAAGAAAGCGCGGAAAAAATTTAGATACCAACCGGCGAAGAAGTCTCGGTGAGACCGGCTAGAAATTTATCTGTCAAAGTACTAGCCGACAACGCCAAATTCCAAGAAATCACCCGTCGGTGAAGTCTTGCCAAATCAACCGCGCGCACCAAAAGGCGTAAGTCCGGACGCAAAAGATAGACATCGCTGGAGCGCAAACTTGCTTCAAGGCTGCCATGGACTGCGACGCCTACCGATGCTTCCGCCATCGCAAGAGCATCATTAACTCCATCCCCCACCATGATCGCCGCACCGGCTTCGCGCACCCGCCGCGCCTTCTCTTCTGGCTGCAATCGCCCTATGGCCGCATCTGTTCTTAAGCCAAGCTCCCGCGCACAAGAACGCACCACGGCCTCTTGATCACCTGAAAGAATGTCTAGATGCAAATTTCGGCGCTGCAGCTCGTGAATCACTTGTGGCGCCTCAGAGCGCAGCTGATCACGCAGATAGAACTCGCGCACGCGCTCACCGTATCGAGACAACACCAGACGCGCTAGCATCTTTTCGCGCGGAAGCTCATCAAACGTTTCCGGCCGAATCTCATAGATCGCGCCCAAGACCCGACCGCGCACGCCGCCACGTGGTAACTCCGCAAACTCCTCCACGACTGGCGAACTCATCAAGCCGCGTTTTAAGATGTACTTTCTTAACGCTCGCGCCACCGGATGCCGACCTCGATCCTCAAGCGCCATCGCGGCGCTCAGGTGTTCGGTAGCGCCGTCATAAACCGGACCATCTTCGATCGAAAACTCACCGCTGGTCAGCGTTCCGGTTTTATCAAAAAACACTTGCCGCGCCTTTGCCAAGCGCTCCAACGATTCACTTGATTTGAGCAAAATCCCCTCGCGCGTGGCGCGCTTCAGCGCCAAACTCTCTGCCAAGGGAATCGCAACCCCGAAAACACAGGGGCAAGTGACAATCGCCAAAACAAGGGCGCGCTCCACCCCCACTTGCCAATCCGTAAACGCAAAACCCAAAATCAATGCCACCATGGCCGCAATCACGATCACCATGAAGGCCTGCGCGACTCGACTATGGGCCGCTACACTCTTCTGGCTCACCGCACGTTCCGCAGCCTTCAAGATGCGCGACATTCGCGTTGCTTCACCACAAGCGACCGCATCAAGCACCCAGTCGCCGCCGACATTTTCGGTGCCCGCCTCAACCCAATCACCCACCTGCACCGCTTGCGGATCGGCTTCACCCGTCATGCTCGCCGCATGCACAAGACCCGAGCCACTCTTCACATAGCCATCGGCGGGAATGGTTTGCCCACTGCTCATTAGAATCTGATCGCCAGTTCTAAGCGAGAGGGCGCTGACCTCCTCAGGTTCAAGATCCGAAGCGCGCAGGCGTCTCACGGTCATTGCGAATAAAAACTCACCCAGACCCTGACTGTGAAAGAAGTGGCGCTGCAGACGCTTTAAAAACACCCGACTCGAAAGTAATAAAAACACCAGCATCGCCAGCGAATCAAAGTAAACGGTCTCGTGACCACGCAGCAAACCGCTGATGCTCATGCCAATACCCACGAGAACCGCGAAGACGATCGGTACATCGATAGAGATGCGACGAATCTTCACATCGCGCCAGGCGTTGGCATAAAAAGGCCAAGCACAATAAGTCATCGACGGAGCCGCAAACGCCGCCATCAGCCAGCGAAAATACACTGCCAACTCGCCACTCGCGCCACCATAAAGACTGACCGCAAGAAGCATGATGTTAGCAGAGCAACCGGCCGCGACACCAAGGCGAATCAACTCGCGCCGATCCTCACGCCGAGCCAGCTTTTCGGCCTCGTGATTTTCACGGATCAAATGCGGACGATAACCGATGCGTGTGAGCATTTCGGCAATTCGCGCAAACGAGCCATTCGGAGCTCGTTCGATCTCAATCGTACGCTCATTCATGTGCACTTCGACTCGCGCGGCATCAGGACTGATTTCAGGGAATCTCTCAAGAATCCACAAACACGAGGCGCATTGCAGGTTTTCTATGAAAAACCGCAGGCGCCCAGCTTCGCCAACGGTGGAAAGCACCAGCGGATCATCAAGAAAGGTAAACTCCTCACTCTCCACTGACTTGACCGGAACTGGACAGACCTCGGAAGTGGCATCGCGAAGGCTATAATACTGCATCAAACCTTTGGCCTCGATAATCGAGAACACCGTTTGACAGCCACTGCAACAGAAACCCGCCTGCGCCGATGATGAAGCATCATCACGACTGATCGCCGAATGGCAATGCCGACACAAACGAAGCTGCAGCGTCGTCGTCATGATCCCCCAAAAATTATTTGAAGCTGTATCTATGCGTATACACAACGACGCATGATTACTCAAACAGCTTCACTAAAATTTACCGATATCCAGAAATCACGACGACTAACAAACGGGGTTTAGTTCTTCAGACGAGTCTCCATCATCTCACTAAAGGCACGTAGAGCATCGACCCAAGTAAAAATCCCTACGAGCCTATGATTGTCTTCGATCAGCACACAGCTGTAGCGCTTGGCTGCCATTGTTTCGCAAACCGTGTTGAGCGGCATGCTCGGAGAAACAATGTATGGATCTGGCGAATAGGCTTCATCCACCGTTACCTTCTCGGCATCGACATCTTTAAAGGTTTCAACCAGCTTGATATCCCGATCACTCAAAATACCAACAAGCCGTCCTCCGTCGAGAACCGGCAAATGGCGCACCTGAAGGCTACTCATCATCTTCTCAGCCTGTGCCAATGTCTGATCGACGCCAATCGTGTGCGGCAAAACGGTCATATACTTTTGGACGTTCGGAATTCCTTTGGACATCTTTTCTCCTAGTACTAAGGGTACCCATTACAATTTTTAGCAATGTTATTGCAACCTTGCTGCAACGTCAGTGCAACCTCTATACCGCTAATTTCCACACGAACGCTGTGGCGCATCACGACAATAACGGAGGACATATTTACCTGCTCGGACCATCCTTCGACGCATTTGAAACTACTGATAGCCATTTACTCAAAGTTGGAGCAAATAAGTAATGGCTGATGGGCGATTGAGGTTTGGACATAATTGCCCACGATTTGAGAAAAGTCGCCTCGCATGATGCGTAGCTATTGAGGTTGAACGACCTAGAAATCGAGTTTCAAAATGAGTTTCCAGATGAAAAGAAGACACTTTGTGGTCATCGATGACGACGCGGAAATGCGCTCCCTGCTCAAGGACTTTTTGAGCGATTCAGCCCCAGTAACCGAGTTCCCTTTGGCCTCGAAGGCACTTGAATACCTCAAGTCGATTCCGCATGACGAAGTCGACCTCATCATTTCCGATATCAATATGCCCGAGATGACGGGGCTGGAGTTTATCGAACACACGAAAGTAACCTTTCCGAAAACTCCTGTGATCTTAATCACCGCATTTGGTTCAATTGAAAACGCAATTGATGCCATTCGCAAAGGAGCATTTGATTACATCACAAAACCCTTCAAGCTGTCTGAAATCAACATCACCATCGAACGCGCTTTGAGATTTCGCGAACTTGATAATGAAAACGTTCGCCTCAAAAGGACAATTGAACGCACAAACTCTTTTGCTGACATTATTGGCAAGAGCCCAGGAATGCAGCAGGTTTTTGATTTGATCGAACGCGTGGGACCAGCCATGGCCAACGTGCTCATCACTGGTGAAAGCGGTACCGGTAAGGAGCGAGTGGCCCGCGCCATTCACAACTCCGGCCCGCGCGCCCGAAAACCTTTTATCGCCATCAACTGCACCGCAATTCCTGAGACCTTGCTCGAATCTGAACTTTTTGGCCACGCCAAAGGTTCCTTTACGGGAGCCATCGGCCGAAAACGCGGGTTGTTTGAAGAGGCTGACGGTGGAACTATTTTTCTCGATGAAATCGGCGACATGGACCCGAGTCTGCAAGCAAAACTTTTACGGGTTTTGCAGGAAAAAAAGATTCGCTCAGTCGGCGATAATATCGATAAACCGATCGATGTGCGCATTATTGCAGCAACTCACAAGGACCTGAAGACGGCCATTAAAAACGGCGGTTTCCGTGAAGATCTTTACTACCGACTCAGTGTGATTCCGATTTTGATCCCGCCGCTCAGACATCGCCCCGAGGACATTCCGCTCCTAGCCGAGCACTTTCTGCAGAAATATGCGGCAGCCAATAATCCGCGTGTGAAGAGCTTTAGCCCAGAGGCAATGGGAGTTCTCTTGAGTATGCCCTGGGAGGGCAATGTTCGCGAGCTTGAGAATGTGATTGAACGCGCGGTGGTACTCTGCCGCGGAACCCAAATCGACAAAGCAGACCTGCCATCAGTCGAGACTACTGACGCAGAATCGGTGTTTGCACAGGCGACCGCACAACTGCCAAGTCTCGATGAACTTGAGCGCCGCTATATGAAGTTTGTTTTGGATAAAGTTGGTGGCCGCAAAGAAAAGGCTGCTCAAATTCTAGGCGTCAATCGTCGCACTCTCTATCGCAAAGAGCGCGAATACGGCTTCGTTGAGGCCTCGGACGAGCATGACGACTCAAACGGTGACCGCCATGACCTCAACGACTCCGACGACATCGATGAGGAACTCGCCTCTCATCGATGAACGATAACCACCGGGCAATGCGCGGTGAGCAGTACATCGCGCGCCACACTGCCTAAGAAGCCCTGGCCGATGGTGCCGCGATAGGTGGCCATGGCAATCAGATCCGCCTTAAGATCTTTTGCCGTAGAGAGAATCAGCGCCGACAACGCACGGTTGTCGGTTACCATCACGGTTTCGCAATCAACACCTTTGTTTTTAGCCAACTTTTCCCACTGCTCGGCCTGCCGACGGCGCGCGCCCTCGGCATCCTCTAGCATTTGTCGCATGACCTCACTATCAACGGCAATTTCACCGCCACCATAGAAGAGCGCAGGAACTGGGTTTTCAAAGCGATGTACGAGAACTATTTTTACTTTCCCGCCATTACTCAAGGCACAGGCCCATTCGAGCATTTTGACGAAAACTCGACGCGAGGTCGAACTGAAATCTGTCGGCACCACAATCGTCGAAAGCCGCTTGGGCACGGTCGCCTTTGGATTCATCGTCAATACGGGAATTTTCGAACATGCAATTACCGTTTCGGCAAAACTACCGAGACGAAAATGCAGTAACCCTCGACGTCCATGGGTATTGAGAGCGATCACCTGCGCTTTATCCTTCTGCGCCGACGCCAAAAGATAATCAACCGACGCCGTCAACGATGGTGTTGGTTGAACCAGAACCCGTGGCTCAAGCATCAAAGCATCGCGAGTGATGTCTTCAAAGGCCGGCGAAAGGGAGTTCTGCGCCACTTGGGCGATATTGCCGCGCAAACTTCCCTTGAGTTCAATCGGCCAATTCACATCCATCGGGCCAATGACCGAAATCGGCTGCACCTTCCACGCAAGCGCAACAGCAAAGTTGTCAATCAGCTCGTGAGCAGCACTGACGCGTTTTGAGTCCTGCTCGAACGGGTCTACAGCCCAAACGGCCACTCCGCCCCTAGCTCGATCTATGGGGGATTTTTTCCCGCTTTTCCGCACATTTCTCCGTGAGTCTTTTTGGGTGTTTTTCTGTGTAGCCATCTTCTCTCTCCAGTTGATTTTCAAGTTTATCCTACTCTCGCTTTTCGTCACTAGCCAGACGAGACTCACGACGCTCCATAAAAACTTTTGGTGGCACTATCGGAGAGGTGGCATTGCCATTGCAGTAAGGAAAGAAGTCGACTTGCAGAAGGGGTATTACCGGAGCCGGCAAAGCTCCGATGGGACGAAAGGACACGTATATGGGCACAACTCTAGTTGCTGTACTCAGCCAAAAAGAGATGAAACTTTTCGATCGTGACATCGCTACTGGCGGCCTAAAATTTCAACAACGTCTAGAAAACGAAATGAGTGGCGAGCGCAATAGCGACATCTCGCGCCATCGTCCCGGAGTTGTTAACGAAGGTGGCTCCGGCGTGGCTCGGCACGTAATGGATGCCGGAAGCGACCCTCATGAGCTGGCCTCGAAACAATTTGCTCACAGAGTCGCGGGCTTTCTCGACCATGAGCGCGCCGAAGGTCGTCTTTCACAACTGATTGTCGTGGCGGAACCGAGATTTTTAGGACGCCTACGCTCCGAAATGGGCGATGGCCTCAAAAAAATCACCACTTGCTGGGTCGATAAGGACCTCGACAAAGCTCCGACATCAGTTCTGGAATCAACGATTAATCGTAGCTTGGCGCAGTAAGCACCTCGACCCTGCGCCACGAGCGACGGGACTTGTTGGCTCGCCAAGCCGACAGTAAGTCACGCCGCCAGGCAAAAGTTCACGCCGTTTTGTTTGTTTCTTTGATCTCGAGTTGGCGCGATTTTTGCGACACAAAAAGTTAGAAGGAGAATAGTGGAAGGAATCACGGATTGACTTAGGAGAAAGGGGGATTTTATGCCTAGCAATCTAGAGCTCTGGCGCAATCGCTTTGGAAGTCCGTTTAAAGAGTTTGCAAAACTTCAGTCGGATTTTGACCGCGCCTTTCAAGACCTGACTGAATCACGGCCAAATATCTCTGGCATGAAGGAGTTTTCACCGTCTTGCGAAATCACGGAAGACAAGAACAGCTATCTACTCAAATTCGATATCCCTGGCGTTGCCAAGGAAAACGTCAAAGTCGAACTTGATCGTCATATGCTGACCGTAACCGCCGAACGGCGAGAGGAGAAAAAGTCTGACGACAAAAAAACTCACTACTCTGAAATCTCTTACGGTTCATTTGTAAGGTCGTTCACGCTCCCGGCACAAGTCGATGAAACAAAGGTGCTGGCGAAGTTTGAAGACGGTGTGTTAACTGTCATGCTACCAAAGACCGAAACATCTCAACCGAAAAAGATTTCGGTAAATTGACTTGAACATTTCCTGTCGGGTAGCGATTCGCCTACCCAGACAGGAACTCTACGTTTAACCATGAGCCGTATACTCAAGTTGCGCGGTGCGTTTAGAAACCAAGCATCTTTACGAGCTCAACAAACGGATGATTAACGAAGTTGATAATCTTGTTTTTCAGCTTCTGTGCATCGCCGTTGGCGTTTTCCTTGAACTTCTTGTTGATTTCATCAAGCCCCAAGCAATAGAGCGGCGGTAGATCCGAGCGAACTTCCATATCACTGACACTCAGTGATTTCAAATCCACCGATACCGACTGAATCTTAAAGAAGATCGGATTACCTTCGATAAACTTATCAACGATAGCGAAACCGCTTGCCGACTGCGCGAGATTACCGATGATCGTCGGCGTTGAATTGGCACGCTTGATACAAATATCATGCGCCCCCATTCCGTGCGCCTCAGGCGAATTCGTGACCGGACTCCAGGGTTGAAGCAGTCCACTCAACTTCGTAAAATCATCGAACTCGACAATCTTGCCGATAGGACCAAAATCAATCGTCACCTTCGGGCGGAACTTCGCCGGTAACGGCAGCGGCACCGTACTTGTCACTACCGCGACAGGTACATTCTGCGGGTAGGAAACATCCGGAATATCGAAGCGATGGATATTGACCTGTTTATCACGACGCTCGATCTTCTGAGCCTTGGCATTCAAGCCGACCATCGATTGAATAGTGACCGACGATTTTTTACGGCTAGCGTGAATAACAAGTCCGGTGCCGAGAAGGTAGGCGGGAACATTGTTATTCATACCACGATCGGCCACGGCGACCGAGCCGCTATAAATCTTGCGATAAATCGGCAACTCACCGAAACTATTCGCCACATACTTTTCTTCGATCACCGGGAACGGAACCGCCAAATTTAGACCGAAGCGCGCCAGACTTGTAGTTGCCGGCACACCCGCAACTGGAGCCAAGTATACTCCGATCATATGATCATCATCCGACATTCTCTCGCGGAAGCGCTTGAAAACATCGGACAGGTCGGTCTGGCTCGTCAAGATCACATTCATTAGAATGCTGGTGGCGATCTCAGAATCGGCAGCCGCCGCGAGAAACTTTCCTGAAACATACCCCTGCAATACTTTAAAGGTGTGCTGAACCAGTTCTTTCTTCAGTTCCGCGATCGCGCCTTTGTCGCTCTCGCGCAATGTTTTAAGATCCGGCGACACAATCACCAGACTCCACGGATATCCCGAAACCGCTGGAATGAAAGCCGGCAGAGTTTGTTTTGTTTCGGGAATACGAAGTTCAGCCTTCACACCTTTGAGTTCGTCCTCGAAATTCTGAATCCGCTTGGTGATCAGTTGTCGAGCCTGAAGGGCCTGGAGCGAGGGGCCCGAAACTGGATCGAGCGCCGCCGAGACCACAAAACGTTCGATCTTATTATTGAACCGCGGCAAGAGATCGAAGAGATCAAAAATTTCGGTCGTGCAATTGGGCGAAAGTGTGTTGTAAAAAACCTTAAGTCCGATTTCGTTGGAACGGCGCAAACCAGCTTTGAGCAGCATCAGTTTTTCCTCGGCACTAAACGCCAAGACATACTGCTCTAAAGGCTTCGGTGCTTCGGCGAGAATCGAGGCGGTGTCGCCCACTCGGCCCACCAAAGGGTTCATCGGCAGCGTCGCCAGAGCGACGTTAAACTTGAGTCCCTCAACTAGGCTCGCCTCGAAGGAAAGCGTAAGGTCATTGGTCGTCGCCTCTTCACCTGTCATTTGGTTCACGAGCTTGATCTCGCGCCCCGAGTTCATTTGGAAACGCAACTGCGTGTGCGCTGGTTTCAAGGAGCTCAAGGCGTTCGTGACAAGCGATCCTCCGCCGACGCTACTAATCGTGAAATGTTTAATACCGAAAATAACTTCACTGATCGCTTCGCTATCAGCTGGAATCGTCGCCGTCCAAAACTGACCTTTGTAGCTATAGTTCTTAAAGGTGATTTGCCCAGCTTCTTCATTGATTTTCAAATCAACTACCGGACGAAAACGCGCCGTGTGAACACAAAGACCTTTCAGTTTAACTGAATCCGGGCCGATGCGCGCGGCCGACTCAGCTGGATCCGACGACGAAGCACACTCATTATCGGGCGTCGAGGCCTGGCCTTTAGATACCCCGGCCAAAGCAGACTGCGAAACTGTACTTAAACTGACCGCTAAAACAACCGCTGAGACAGCTGGCGCTACACTTGCCACAACTGAATGAAGCTTTGAGTTCATTGTGAATACCACCTTATTTCGCTTATGCATTACGAACGTACGACGCCAACTGACGCCAGACCATCACCGCCCTGTATGCAAGCGTGCCAACTCATTTTTTGCGGCAAAACTGTGACGAAGTATTTGACAAAAGTGCCAAAACTCAGTCGATGAGGAATTTCTCGATACGTGGCTCCAACGACGAATCCGCTTCCACCCGAAAGGTGATGCGACCGATCTCGCGATTATCTTTTGTCTCCACCTGCACCCGCCATCGACCCGGCTGGTAGTTGTTCTTACGCGTGTAACCGCGAAATCCCTCATCACGCCCACCGACAATCGGCAGCGCGATTGCATCAGACGCTTGCCAACCAAGCTTGGGGTCATCGTAGAACCAGCGAATCTGGAGTTCATCCTTAAACCGCGATGGCGCGAAGATGCGGACAAAACAGTAGATGCTGTCGCCAGGACGAGCTAAAAAGGACTCGTCACCATTCTGCCAAAAGAAGTTGTCAGGCCGAGTGTAGGTAAGCTGATAACCACCGCCATCGATCTTTTGCACATTATGGAAGATTCCTATATAGCTTGCCGATAGCGGCACCGGTGGCAGGACTCGCGCCAAATAGAGTACGACAAATACCGTTTGTACCGCCAGGTACGGCCACAAAATATGGGTTCGCAGGATTTCCGGTTTCGTGGTGAGCCGCCGTCTCATCAAAGAGCGATACCCCAGCATCAGCAGGACCGCGACCACATTGGCACTGATAAAAGGGAGATAGCCGATAAAGCCCCAAAGTAATGGCGCCAGATTTGCCAGAAAACAGATGAGACATAAACTCAGGATGCCGACATGAAATTGCGTCTGCAGACGGCCAAAATGCTTAAACTCATTGATAATGAGAATTCCGACCAATACAGCGATGAATACAAAGGATGTGAGCGCCGAGGCACTCTTAAAGAAAAAGATCGTATAGGCATTAAGGAGTGTACCCATGAGAAAGTGCAAAACAGGTTCGCGAAACCGCCATACTCTTGTTAAGAGTCTGGGCGGCGGTACCTCTTCCTGTTGCTCCACAAGTTCGATCGCCACCAGCCCCGCTGACAGCAAAAGATAGATCGCCTGATGAACGATGATCACCAGCTCATCGGGCCGACGTAGAATAAAGGCATCGAAAACAAATCCCAAAACGAAGAAGATGATCGGTAACCACCGCTGACGAATCGGATTTAGCAACGGAAGTTTTTCACTATTCGTAGATGTCATAGATCTCATCCTACCCACTTTCCCCACGGGAATCACATTCATTCTGAACGCATCGTCTAAAGATATTGCTCCATCTTCTTTAGGCCCAGTATCTTGATCCCTGCCCGTTGATTACACTTACGGCATAAGAGCCTAAGGTTTTCGATCGTTCCCACGCCCCCATGAGATCGTGGCAAGCAATGGTCAACCTCCACTGCGTGCTGGCTGCCACAGTTCACGCACTCGCCACGATCCCTTCGCCAGACTTCACGCCGGTTTGAGTTGCTGACAGCTCCTGCTCGTGTTAAAGCGCCTTCTG
>SXRI01000210.1 GCA_005793615.1 Bdellovibrionales bacterium | reverse complement strand
CGGCAAGATAATAGCAGTTGATATTGGCGTCGAGGACATCACCGAGCAAAATGAATTAAAGCGGCGAAACCAGGAGATAGAGGCACGGCAAGAGATCATGAACAAGATCTCACAAAACCCCGATTCGTTTTTGAACTTCCTCGCCCTGGCGGAAGAAGTCGACGTTGAAGCTACAGACTGTGTGAAGAATCTGGAGAGCCAGGGCATGCGAGCCGTCTCGCAGCGGATCGAGAAGATCATGCGCCGACTGCACAATCTCAAGGGCATTTCCGGGGTGTTCTCTCTGAAGGACTTTAGGCATGTGATCCATGAAACCGAGAGCCTGATCGGCGAAGCAAAGGGCGAAACCGCTGACCAGTCGCAGGTCGCGGTCAATCTTAATAAGAGTCTCGAAAAGTTTAAGAGTGAGAAGGAAAAGACCAAAGGGATCATCGAGAAAATGCCTTCGGAATTGAGACGAAGACTTCTTGGCGTGGTGTTTTCGCCACAGGAATTTTCTAGCCTGAAGAACCTCATAGCAATAGCGAATGATCAAAGTCTTGCCAAACTGGTGACTTCCATTGAGAGAGTCGACAGCAAGAAGCTCGTTGAACACTGGCCGCAAGAGGCCCAGAAAATCGCCGACGTTCTTGGAAAAGCGGTTCAGTTTCATGTCATGGGCGAAGGCGGACCTATTAGTAAAGAATTGTTCATGGAGCTTGATAAGGTACTCATTCACCTGCTTCGTAACGGTTTGGATCATGGTCTTGAGATGCCTGATGCAAGAATCAAAAGAGGTAAGCCTGAGCACGGTACCATTGAGGTCACCATCGATGTCGCTGCCCCCGATTTTGTCATGCTGGTAGAGGATGACGGTAATGGCATCGATACCGAGGCATTGGTGAAGCGAGCGCGGCAAAACAAAGCATTCGATCAAAAACTGATCGATCAGTATATTGCTAGTGGTGAAGTGTGGCGAATCTTGTTTTTGTCGGGATTCAGTACTGCCGAAAAAGTTACCGATCTTTCTGGTCGTGGTGTCGGCCTCGATTCAGTGGCGAGTTCCATTGAAGGCCTTGGTGGCACCCTCACGATCGAGTCCGAGTTCGGTAAGGGGACTCGTTTTCTGATCATGTTACCAATATGACCAGGTAAATTCGATAAGATTGGGCTAAGCGGCCTTTTGATTTTTAAGAAATCGTTTGAAGACGCGGCGTAGCTCATTCTGAAGATCCACATGGGCAATTCCCTCGGCACAGATACGTTCGATGGCCTGTGCCGGATCTAACGGCGAGAGATTCGCTTCTACCCGTGTAAGGTAGTCGAAGCGGTCCGCCAGCGCTAAGACCTGCGCCGACATTTTCATTTTTTTACCCTGAATGTTCTCCGGGTAACCGCCGCCAGAGAAGCGCTCGTGGTGTTGAGTCACCGCATGCACGATATCGTCGTTGAGCGGGAGCTTTCGTTCCTGCATGGCTTGTAGGGAAACTAGGGGGTGTGTCTTGAACTGCTCGAACTCCTCTTTGCTGAACTGGCTTTCATTTTTGAATTGAAAGTTAGGCGGGAAAAAGGTGATTCCCAAGTCATGGAGAATGCCGGCGACCGCGACGTCCGCCGGGTTGCTGACTCTGAGGGCGATGGCAAAGAGTGCCGCGAAAGTACTGACTCGGCCGGCGTGTGAGTAACTGTCGCCGGTTTGACCGACTTCGTTCATGATTCGCTCGTACCAAGATTCGCCACTCTTAAGCAGGATGTATCGGTCAACGACCTTGCGGATATTGTCGGTGGTTTGCTTACCTTGCGTTAAGTGTTTGGAATAAGAAGCACTGACAATTCCGGTGACGAAATCACGAATGGACTCCTGTAGTTTGTCAGCTCGTTCGGTCGACGAGCGAGCACCTTCCTCGAGTTCCATAATTCTCTTCGCCGAGTAATCGTAAAAAGCCTGCATCTGGTTGACGGGTACAAATATCGTGTTTTGTTTGTTTTGCTTCAGGCGCTCGAGGCGATCACGTACGAGGCGATCACCTTGGCGAATGAGGGGTACATATTTATTATTTAAAGGGAGAAAGACCGCGACCTCAAATTCGAGTTTGGTGTCAGGATCGATGTCGATCAGTCGTACCGCAGAGAATGCTTCATCAACGGCGACGCCCGCCGCCCGGCCGATGCTCTTAATTAAAAATTCTCTGTCCACCGGAAGCAGGAAAGCGTCGGTGTAGCCGTTCTTGATCATGATGTCTCTATCAAAGACTTTCATATCAAAAGCGACAAAGTAGATGGGCTGATGGGGAAATGCGGCTCGTAGGAGTTGTGCCATTTCGGGCATCGGGACTTCACTGAGTCCGGTAATCGTGAAAACCACGTCAACCGCGCCACCAGAATTTGATTCGATACTGGTCATCATCTCTTCGAGCGAGGAAACCTGGGTCACTTCGATCGCGCCCATGCACTCACGCAATTCAGCGATCTGCTCGAAGTTGTCGCCTAAGAAAAGTGCCTTGATTGGATTGGCCAACGATCGCTCCCGACTCGCAAACCCGCAGAAGTTGTACCCGCTGAACTCTTGCTATTGTCGGCATTTTTCAATCGGGAG
Organism: Bdellovibrionales bacterium; assembly: GCA_005793615.1. Lineage (GTDB taxonomy): Bacteria > Bdellovibrionota > Bdellovibrionia > Bdellovibrionales > JAMPXM01 > SXRI01. The sequence goes on along the minus strand of SXRI01000210.1, from coordinate 392 downwards.
TTAAGATTTGCGGAGTTGTTTACGGAATCTGGTTGCGGATTTGGCAAGCTGTCTCTGCCTGAGACGCCGGCATGCTATTCCCACTTCGCTACCTTTACCTGACTCGTGAGTTTTAGTTTTGCAAGGGCGCCGCTCGTAAGTAGTGGTGTTCCATTTTTGCACTCAACTTCCATGTAACCATCGCCTTCGATCATCGCGCGCACAGTGTCTGTTTTAGAAAAGTGGAATGATGCCAAACGGGGTACCGTGACGTTTTGGAAGGTGTTGCAATTAGCTCACCATCCGGCGACGCGCCTTTGCTGGGCTGCCTGTGATAAAGCCTCTTGGCAAACTAATTGACGTGTTGATCAAAAACGTCACCAATTGCTTGTGCTGTTTCGCTTGGAACCCGT
>SXRI01000209.1 GCA_005793615.1 Bdellovibrionales bacterium | reverse complement strand
TCCTGGGACCGGCCCCTTCCGGGATCAGCTTCAGAGTCCCGGTCCATTGCGTTACTCAAGAAGTCATAATCTTTACCAGTGTGATTCGCGTAGATCTCAGTCAAACGCTTCTTGGTATTGATCATCTCGCGAGCATGAATTTCAATGTCGCTAGCCTGGCCCGAGAGCCCACCCATAATGTGCGGCTGATGAATCATTGTTCGTGCATGCGGCAAGATATAGCGTTTACCCTTGGTTCCCGCTGCAAGAAGCAGCGAGCCCATACTTGCTGCTAAGCCGATACAAATTGTTGCAACGTCACATTTAACAAACTGCATTATATCATAAATCCCGAGGCCCGCAGATACGCTGCCTCCAGGAGAGTTGATATAAAGCTGAATATCCTTATCTGGATTATCGGCCTCGAGAAACAACATCTGCGCGATGGCGATATTGGCTACATCGTCATTGATCGGCGTACCAATCATGATGATGCGGTCTTTCAGCAAGCGCGAATAAATATCGTAGCTACGTTCGCCTCTCGAGGTCTGTTCGACAACTATTGGAATCAACGGCACTGTAGTTTCCTTCCTGACGTTCCCGACAATTTATTCCCAACTTACCGAAACTTAGGTTTCGCATCAGAATAATGTCGTAACTCAAATCAAGTTGACAAGGCCTTGTCGGCGAATCCTTAGCGGACTTAAAGGCTGGAAATCACTTTGCCTTGCAAATGCTCGTTGTGATAGGTCACACTCTTTGTCGAAGTAGGACATTAGTCCATGTTTATTGAACTTGATGCTTTGCATAAATTCCTAAAGGAGCCCCGCCCATGAAGGTCGAAATCAAGAAATCTCCACTTGAGAACTTGAACAGCGATGCGCTGATTGTTTTTGTAGCCCAACGACCCGAGGGCAAGAATAGCACAACTAAAAAACCTGCTGCCGCCAACGGCAAAGAGCACGCTGCTAAAAAAGGTGCCGACAAGGAAGTCAAAAAAGAATCCCGGGCTTACGTCGAGGGCGTGAGCAAAGCTGTGCAAGCGAAAATTCAAACTGCAATTGATGATGGCTCGCTCTCCGGTGGCGCGAATGAAGTGATGTTCTTCCGCGATGCCGGCATTGCTGGCTCTCGCCATCTTCTCACTGTTGGCTTGGGCAACCCAAAGGGGCTTGATAACGAGAGTCTTCGCCAAGCTATGGCTGTCGCGATCAATGCACTGAAGGGTTCGAAGGCGAAATCAGCGGCACTCGGGCTCGATTCACTTCCACATACCAGCCTTGGCGCCAACGTGATTGTACAGGCGATTACCGAAGGCGCGCTACTCGCCGAATACGCGTTCGTCGACTTCAAGGAGAAAAAGGATCTCAACACTCCTGAGCGTCTGACCATTGTGAGTTCGTCAAAGGCAAAGGCCCATGACCACGGCATTGAAACCGGAACCACCATCGCTGAGTGTGTGAACTTTTGCCGTTGGTTGGGAGATCGCCCAGGAAATCGCATGACGCCGGCGATTCTCGCGGAAGAAACCGTTAAGGCGGCTAAAGGTACCAAGCTCAAAATCAACGTCTGGGATCGCGCCCGTATTAAAGACGAGAAAATGGGCTCGTTCTTGAGCGTATCGCTCGGTAGCTCGCAGGAACCGAAGTTCATCGTCATGGAATACAATGGCGCCAGTGCCGGTAAGAAGCCAATTTGCTATGTCGGCAAGGGTCTTACTTTCGACTCAGGGGGCATTAGCATTAAGCCTTCGGCGGGCATGGAAGAGATGAAGTACGATATGTGCGGTGGCGCAGCCGTGATCGCAACTATGATCGCGATCGCCAAATTGAAACTCAAGGTAAATGCTATCGCCTATATTCCGGCTACCGAGAACATGCCTGGCCCGGCTGCCAACAAGCCCGGCGATATTGTGGTCGCGCGCAACGGCAAGACTATCGAAGTAAATAACACCGATGCCGAAGGGCGCTTGATCCTCGCGGACGCTTTGGTCTACGCGTGCGAACAAGAGCCGGCATTGATCGTCGATGCCGCGACTCTTACCGGCGCGATGGTTGTAGCACTCGGCAATTTGCACACCGGGTTCTTTACTCGCAATGACAAGCTGGCCGCGAGCATTCAAGATGCCGCTGATGCCGGAGGCGAATGGGTATGGCGGATGCCACTGACTGATCTCCATGCGAAAGATATGAAAGGTACCTATGCGGACCTTTCTAATTTGAGCGGATCAAAAGGTGCTGGCAGCGCAACGGCGGCGGCGTTCTTGGAGTCCTTCGTTAAGAAAGAGATTCCGTGGGCACACTTCGACGTCGCCGGCACGGCTTGGCACGTGGGCGATCGTCTGCCTTATTGCGCACGTAAAGGCGCTAGCGGCGCGATGGTTCGCACGTTTGTTCAACTTGCAATGAGCCATGCATAATATGACAAGCTCGGTGCGAAATTCGTATTTCATGCGAGTTCTCACTGGATGTCTTGTTCTTGTCGGCCTGCTTAGCAGTTATGCAAGCCAGGCCGCACTACCGCTGGAGAAAGTGAAACTGCCGAAAGGCTTTTCTATTAGCGTGTTCGCCGAGGGCGTGAAGAATGCGCGCTCTCTGGTCCTGGGCGCAAATGGCACGCTCTTTGTCGGCACCCGAACTGAAGGAAAAGTCTACGCGATTACGCCCGCAGGTAAGGTGTTCACGATCGCCAGTGGTCTCAATATGCCCAATGGTGTCGCCTTTCGCGACGGCGCACTTTTTGTTGCCGAAATCCATCGTCTGCTTCGCTTTGAAAAGATCGAAAGCCACCTCGAAAATCCGCTGCCCTATAAAGTGATCAGCAGTGACTTCCCGACGGATCGCCATCATGGATGGAAGTTCATTGCCTTCGGGCCCGACGGCAAACTCTACATTCCCATCGGCGCCCCCTGTAATGTCTGCGATGTGCAGGATCCTTACGCGGCGATATTGCGCCTCAACGCTGATGGTTCAGGACGCGAAGTCTTTGCGCGGGGGATTCGCAACACCGTTGGCTTTGACTGGCATCCCATTACAAAAGAGCTCTGGTTTACCGATAACGGCCGTGACTTACTTGGCGACGACTTGCCGCCTGATGAACTCAACCGCGCACTTAGGCCCGGTATGCACTTTGGTTTTCCATTTTGCCACGGTGGCGACCTGCTTGACCCAAGTTTCGGTTTGAACAAAAACTGTTCTGATTTTATCGCTCCCGAGATGAAACTTGGCGCCCATGTAGCCGCCATCGGCATGCGCTTCTATTCCGGCCAGCTTTTTCCGGCAGAATATCGCAACCAGGTGATCATTGCTGAGCACGGTTCGTGGAATCGATCGACTCCCAGCGGTTATCGACTGACGCTGGTGAAGTTGGACACCGATGGACGCGCAAAGAGTTACGGTGTCTTTGCCGAAGGATGGCTACAGGATGGTAGGGCGTGGGGTAGACCGGCCGATGTTGTCGTTGCCGTAGACGGCTCCCTGTTTGTTTCTGATGATCTCGCCGGCGTGGTTTATCGAATTACTTATCATTGAAAAAGGTGCCGGAGCCTGCCGGCACCCCCGTCGAAATTATCGACTTTCTTGATTAGGAACAATAGCTGGAGGATTGCTGGTTGTCCCCTGCGGATGGCCCGTTAATAGAAGAACTTCGGGTTTTTTGCAGACCGGGAGGAGCAATTGACGTACTGGCATAAGAACTCCTAAATTAAATTTGTTAAGTTTGAGATCATGCCCTGAATCAGGTGGGCAAACCTGGTCCGCTACGCATACGTAGCTTTCAAAACTGGCTTCCTGCATTCTGCCGGAAGTTAGAACTTTGGCCGAGATACGCGAAGGGGCGTAGGGGCGTAGGGCAGTTCTAATTCTTGGAGCTCGACCGGGCGCAAGACGCCTTCAGCGATCAACTCCGTGACGTAGTTTGACTGTAGAACTAAACGACGCATTTCACAAGTTCGACATCACTATCGCGTTTACCGGTAAATAATGTTACCGAGAGTGTGTCAAAATGGGACGCGAACGGCGGACGATCAGAACTAGACCAAGATCTTGGCGAAAGCGAAACCACTAGACCTATTGATAAGTGCGATGAGGCGATAGCTGCAGG
>SXRI01000208.1 GCA_005793615.1 Bdellovibrionales bacterium | reverse complement strand
GTGGTTCTTCTTCATTTCGACTGTGGTGAATTCGACTTCGTCGTGCCAGAGTTTGCGCTCGTTTTCGTCAATAGGAAAACGCCACAGAGCTTCGCCCTCAAGCGTTTCGATCGAAACAACACCAGTGCGCGTGAGCGCCTCGGGCCAGCGAAAGGAAAGTGCGGTGATCCATTTCTCTAACTTTCGAGCGTCGTATTTTACCGGAGCTTTGGCGCGGGGGATTTGATCTAAGGTCACGCGGATATCCGTTGAGATGATCGGAAAGTCACCGAAGTCGATCACGTCGTCTTCAGGGCGGAATATCCATCGCAATTGCGGGTTGTCGATACTGAGACCGTTGTCGAGCGGGTCAAACCGTAAGGGAAGTTGAAAGACGCCTTCGCTGCGAGCCACGCGTTTTGGGAGCGGACGTTCCTTGCGGTCTTTCTTTGCTGCAACCGGCTTTTTGCGGGCTGGAGCTGTGGTTGGATTAACCGGGGCTGCGGGGCGAGTGGCCTCGGTGATCGGAGTTGCCGGCTGCGTCTGCGGAGTTGCCGGTGGTTGTGTGCTGGGCGCTGTATTGGGTGCTAGCGGAGGAGGCGTCGCCGGAGTAGCGGTCGTGGGAGCGGGCGTAGCTGCCGACGGTGTTGCGGCCTCAAGCGTCGCTTCTTGTGTTGTGTCTTGCGCAAAGGCAAGGCCTGGTGTCATCGCAAGCTTTGCGCTGATACCGAGCGAAGCAAACAAAAATGCCCAAAACACAGATTTCGAGACCAACAATTCTGCCATGAGCTCGGCCTGATGTCTTAGCTAATCACGCGACCATCGCTGACAAAAATCTCATCAGGTAGCTCATGAGAATTATAGCAGCTTGCCATGGCGAATCCATAGGCTCCTGCATCAGCTATACCAAGTAAACTACCTTGGTACAGTTCACCTAGACGCACGTCTTTAGCCAGAAAATCAGACGACTCACAGATCGGACCAACGACGTCATAGATGTGACTCGACGAAGTGCCCGGTAGGGACAGTGGAAGTACCCGATGTTTGGCACTGTAAAGAGCCGGTCGCAGCAGATGATGCATGCCACTGTCGACGATTGCAAAAAGCTTCGCTGACGTGGCTTTGGTGTATTGGACTTCGGTGACAAGAAGGCCTGAGCGTCCAACTAAGATCCTTCCTGGTTCAGTCAAAAGCTCAACCTCGCCACCAAGCGAAGTCACGGCCTCTCTGGCCATTCGCCCATAGGCTTCGATCATCGCAAACTCGTCGGTGGTGTCGTCGGTCTCGTAGCGGATTCCCAGACCGCCACCAATGTCGAGGCGATCAAGATTGAAACCGTGAGCTTGAAAGCGGCGATGAACCGCGACGGTTTTTTCAATGGCCTCGCGAAACACTTCAAGATCAAAAAGCAGCGAGCCAATATGCATAGTGAGTCCACGGGGATTCAGCCATTGTTGTTCGCTCTTTAGGATCGAAAAAAGTTGCGGCAGGAACGACTCATCCATACCAAATTTATTTTCCCGGAACCCCGTGGTGATGTAGGGGTGAGTCTGCGGGTTAACGTCCGGATTCAAACGAAAGGCGACGTCGGCCTTGAGTCCCAGTTTGCGAGCGATCGAAGCGATTCGTTCAAGCTCTGCTGTGCTTTCGACGTTGATCTGTTTGATACCCGCCGTTAGCGCGAACTCGATCTCCGCTTTGGTTTTGGCAACGCCAGAAAAAATGATCTTTTTCGGCGGTACCTTTGCCGCGAGCGCACGGGTGATTTCACCGGCGGAAACCGTGTCGACCCCAGCCCCAAGCTGAGCGAAATGTCCGAGGAGCAAAGGGTTACTATTGGCCTTCATGGCGTAGTGGATGGTGTGTTTTACGCCGTCGAGAGCGCGATTCATCGCCTGATAGCGTCGCTCAACATCATCAAGATCGTAAACGTAAATTGGCTTACGCCACGGAGTCGGTAAAACGCTTTCGACCGCAACCGCAGGGTCGGTAACGGAATTGGCGCCAATCATCAATTTTCCGTCGCGGTAAAAGTAGGCCATCGCGCTATTCTACTTTGTCGAGGTTGAATTCGGTATGTAGAGAGTTCGCTGCTTGTGCCAAGTGTTTTTGGTCGATCACGGCACTGATCTTGATTTCCGAAGTAGTGACGATATGAATCGGGATATCACTCTGCGCGAGAATCTTGAAGAAGCGCGCGGCAACTCCAGGGTGATTGCGCATGCCGACGCCAACAACCGAGATCTTGGCCATATTTTCAATCAACAAGACTTCGGCTCCGGTCTTGACGGTTTCTTTAAGGACCTGGCGAGTGAGAGGCACATCTTCTTTGGTGACTGAAAACGCCAGACGTTGACCTTCGTTTGATTCACTCTGTGTGATGATATCAACGACGACACCTCGTGCGGCGAGAACTTGGAATAGCTCGCTTAAGAAACCAGCGCCGGGCGGCACGGGAAAAAGCTTAAACACAGCGGTGTTGGCATCATGTGTAACAGCGGAAACGAGCTCTTGTTCCATGGCTTCTCCTTCGGGGACGATCCAAGTTCCTTCACGATCTTCAAAAGACGAACGCAGGTGAATGCGGATGCCATACTTCGCGGCGATCTCGACACAACGGATATGCAGGACCTTTGAGCCAAGTGCCGCCATCTCCATCATTTCATCGTAGGAGATTTTAGGAATTTCACGTGCCTTTGGAATCAAGCGGGGGTCGGCGGTAAAGACAGCGGGCACGTCAGTGAAGATTTCGCACACTTTGGAGTATTTACTGATGGCTGCCGACAAAGCCACGGCCGTGGTATCGGAGCCGCCCCGGCCAAGTGTGGTGATGTTGTCTTCGTCGTCGATACCTTGAAAACCCGCGACCACCGGAACAACGCCGGCCTCAACGAAACGAATGAGTGTGGAACCATCGATTTCTTTTATACGAGCTTTGGCGTGCACCGAATCAGTACGAATGCCGAGCTGATAGGCAAGAAGAGGCTGGGCTTTCACGCCACGCTTCTGGAGCGCGATGGCCAGTAGACTCACGGATACTTGCTCGCCTGAGGCGATCAGCATGTCATAGGCGGGCCCTCGATAGTCAGGATCGATCTGTTCGCCTAGCGCGATCAGGCGGTTGGTTTCGCCCGACATCGCACTCACGACCACCACCGGTTTCTGGCCCGCCGCGATGTCCTTCACGAGTCGATTAGCTAGGTTCTCAATGCGTTCGATCGAGCCTACAGAAGTGCCGCCGAATTTTTTAACCACTATGTTGTTTGTTTTCATGCTCGTCTGCTTGTTTTTCTGCTTATGTTTCTGGCTTATGACCTTAGTCTATAGTCGCCAAAGGTCAAAACTGTACACGCACAAAGGACAACTGAAAAGAGCGAAATCACCCCCCCTTTGTTTCGCGCATTCATGGATGATCTCGACCTTGGTGATCCGAGGCGGGAATGCTTCGTTCGGTCTGGTTGTTTTGCGCCTTGCGCCAGTCCTTGTGGGTGTCAGGCTTGCTCGTTAGGCTTGAGGGATTCGTTCAACGGAGGAAAACTGTATGTTCATGTCCTGTCGTGGCCCCCAAAAGATGCTTGCAATGGTGTGCGTGGTCGGTGGTTTGTCTGGGCTGGTGGCAGGCTGCTCCAGCAACCCCCACAAAGCTGAGAAAATCGAGACTAAGATCGAGAAGTCGGATCAAATCAGCGGCGACACTAAGCTTGGAGTCAAAGACGGCAATATGGTCGTGCAGCGTAAAGTGATGATGAATGAAGAACTTCGTACACTGCAAAACGATGTTTACGAGCTCGAAGATCGAGTTTATGGCAATCGTAAGTATGGAAGTCTAGGTCTCTACGGTGTTTTGCGTGATTGCCGCACTCAGCTTGCTGATAAGGACAATGGTGGCTCGGGAAAACTTCAGTGGACCGAACCTGTTGATCGCGTGACCGACAAAGAAGATGATTTCAAAATCGGTCTTGATGAAAAAGAAAAACTCGTCGGCGTTTCCGAGGAGATGCTCAAAGACCGCATCGAACGCTTTCGCAATTACAAATCGGTCCTGCAAAAGCGTCAGGATGAATATGAAGAAAAAGTATCGATCTGCAAGAACGAGCTTAAAAACAAGAAGGCTGAAAAGAACGCCCCCAACTGACAGCTTCTTTAGAGGTGCCCACCAGTGGGTACCTCTTTTCTCTTTGCTCGGCAGCGCGGTTGGCTTATCCTTTAAGCAATGGGCGAATGGCAGAACACAAAAACCAAATCAGAGAACAAACCAGGCGACAAGCCAGTAAACAAGCCAGTAAACAAGCCAGACCACAGCACGTCCGAGAAATCACCGGACCTGAGTCCAGACGAACTTGCGGCTCAGCAGACGCTTGAGTCCTTTCGTCCCAAGACTAAAGCGGATCTCACGGACATGGCTTTGGCACATAAAGCCGGTATTCTTGCGCAGGCTTTTCAAGGGCGCCTGCCAACATCGCTCGAGCTCAAAAACATCACGGAAGAATTGGGTATTGAGCTAGCTACCGCCCTGTTCCTCAGGACTCTGCAGGATTCTAAAATTCATGGGCCCTTCGCACGGCAGGTAAGGGCTTTTGATTTTCGCGGTTGGGATGCAGTCACGGCACGAGCGGCGAAGATTGAAGTCGCCGTCGTCGCGAGCAATCTCTTTCAGAGCGGAAGAAAATGGGGCGAACACGTCGATGATTGGCGCACTTGGGCCCGTGATCTCGGTTTTACGACCGATGTGATCGAGACGGATCCACGGTGTTCGGTGGCGGCGAATGCACGCATGATTTTTGAATATCTAGCCCGCAGTCCCAATCGTCGTCGCATCATCGTCACTTATGGGCAGGGTACGTCTGAGTTTCGCTATATGTTGCATCGGCGGGTGCAGCGTGACGACAACGATCCGCTGCCGGAAGAGGTACGTAAGATTTGTGGTTGGATCAATGTATGTGGGGCCTTTGCCGGTTCTTCATCCAGCCGCTTCTTTCAGGAGAGTCGTGTCCGGCGATTGATCGCCCGACTCAGATTCAAAGTAGCCGGAAGAAACCCGATTGCACTTGCCGAAACGTCTTCGCAGTTTCCTTTGTGGCGCCGTCCGCTCCCTCTGATTCCGGGAATCGAAATAGCCAGTATTGTCGGCATGGCCTATCGTCACCGGGTTTCGGCCTCACTGGCGCCGACGTTCAATGAACTTGCTAAATCGGGGCCCAATGATGGTGCCGTGAGTGTCGTCGAAGCTTCGGCGCACCCATGGTCAATTGTGGCGGTACCGGGATTGTCCAATTGGGCTGAAAATGGAATCCTAGAGCCTGCATTCAAGCGGACCCTGGCAGTGATTGGTCAACGGATCATGGAGGAATACCATGATTCCGAAGACCAATTGAGCTCTATTCAGAGCCTGCGCCTTACTGATTTAGAACATAAGCGAAAATAAGCGGAGCTACAATCGTTGCGTCCGACTCGATCACATAACGAGGCGTTTCAGCAGCCAGTTTGCCCCAAGTGATCTTCTCGTTGGGAATCGCTCCGGAATAAGACCCGTACGAAGTTGTCGAGTCGGAAATCTGGCAGAAATAACCCCAAAGCGGTACTTCGGTGCGTCCAAGGTCCTGGTGAAGCATCGGTACAACGCAAATTGGGAAGTCGCCGGCAATGCCGCCACCAATTTGGAAGAAACCGATCGAACCGTGCGAGCTCTTCAGCGGTTTTGCCATGGACGCATACCAGCCAGCGAGCTCTTGCATGTATTCGATGCCAGTACGTACAGTGTGGACGTTCTTCACGTCGCCTTCGATAACGTGACCAGTAAAGATATTGCCGAGAGTGGAGTCTTCCCAACC
>SXRI01000207.1 GCA_005793615.1 Bdellovibrionales bacterium | reverse complement strand
GTCACCCTTTCTGAATGCCTCGAACAAATGACCGAGATCGTTTTAGAGAAGATTGATCCGCTCAAAAAGGCCGAACGTGCGACTAAACGAAGTACCACGAAACGTGAAAAGGTTGGCACGTGCCAAATCAGAAAACCCACTCGCGCCCGCCGCAAGCTTCCGGCTAGAGTTGAACATACTGTGAATCTGCGTGATCAGGCACAATGCGCACACGTTGATCACCAAGGACAGCGCTGCCCGAATCGCCGGTGGCTGCAGCGACATCATCTTAAACCTGTATCAATGGGCGGTGACGATAGCGCTGCGAACTTGAGAAGTCTTTGTTCGGGCCATCACCGCCTTGTGCATTTTCAAGAAGAGGAGAATCTGTCTTGAGTCCGCATGCGGGCCCTGTGCCTCGCGCACCGCCCGGGCCTCTTCCATGACCACCCTCACGATCGAGATGCGAAGACCGACCTTCTGCCGCTCCTGAAGAAGAACCGCCCGAAGCACTGGACTAGATATCCACAAAATCGCCACGGTTTTTAGAAAGATCCCAGCTGCACGGTGGGTGGGGTTTGAGGCGGTCTCGGGAGCGAGTGATGGCTGCCGCTGGGGCCTCCACGACCCACGTAATCCCACAAATGCCGCCTCTCAATGGCTGTAAGCCCTTCCGGGCTCTCTGATCCAGTTCACTTGTCCTTCAATCGGAAGGCTCAGCTGGTGAACGAGGTCCTGATGGAAGGAACATAAAGTGACGAGGTTCGCCGGCTCATTGCTGCCACCGCGGCTCACCGGGATTCTGTGATGTGCGTGAAGCCAGCGATCATTGGTGCAACGATGGCCCGCATAATCCACGAATGTGCATCGGGCTTGATCGCGAATATTGACGATGTGCCGAGTGAGCGCGGTGACGGGTATTCGCGCTGTTTTTGCTTTGGGGGTTGCATCGGGTTTTGTGCAAACAGAGTTCTCAGCCGAGATTTTGTCCGTGGTTTTGGCCTTGGTTTTCTCTGCGCGTTTGCGCGCTCGCTCGGCTTTACGTACAGGCTCATGGCGATTCAGGAATTCTTCGAGGACGAGTTTAAGGGTCTCATCAAACTTCAGGTTGCGCTTCTTTCTGCTCGCCATCAGGCCTTGCGCCTTTTTCAGAAGCTCCAGCACTTCGGCAGGAACTCTGAGGTTCTCGAACCTCTCGGTCCTGCGGTCACTGAGGCGCGCGACCTCCTGATCGGTTTCGCGTTGGGTATGAGTGGCGGCAAACGCAATGAGTTCGTTTGCATTCTCTCTCGTCAATGCCGCGACGATTCTGCTGGCTCGATTGACGCTGAGTTTTTGCGTAGAAATGGCCTTGCTGAGGGCTCCGAGTTCTCTGGCTTTTCGCGCTACGGTGATCAACGTATAAGCCACGGGCTCACTTAAACCCAGCGCCGAGACCGTATACGAGAATACACTCGAAAATCCCAGAGTCCGATGGAGTTTCAGGCTCTCGATTTCACCCAAGACCTTGACCAACTCTGATTCCAACAGTCGGTGCTGGCAGCTCAGCCTAAGAGCATGTTCATGAAGGGAATTCACTTGCAAGACCTCCTTCGAAAGGAAGATTTGTATACCATGAACTTTTGCGCTAGCATTTTGAGAGTGTTGTAAACACCTTTTCAATACGCCGCCAGACGAGCGAGGATCGCGTCTTGTTTGCACAAGCAAACTTAAGGCGTCGTCGAAAGGAAAACACGCGTGTCAGCTTCTTGTATGGCCGTTTAGAGCGTCGAAAACCGAGTCAACTGAATTTATGGATATGAATTTATGGATATTTGAGCGCCGGCTTTACTGATTTTCGAAGACCCACGAAGCCGGCTATCGTTGGAAGGGCCGGACCCCTGACCAAAAGATCCGTCCTTGACGGCGCGCAAGCCGGCACTCAAAAATATCCATCATGGTCACAGTGAGGTCACAGTGAGGTCACAATTAGCCAGGCACAGTTAACCTATCTCTTTGGTTCGAGTGGCGGATTACTCTATCATCTTTCGGCCTTGCGCTATCGTCGCCGACTATGGAAACCTTTTGTCGACAGTATCAACGCTTGGCTCTGCGATGAGTGGCAGCCGTGCGCAGAGGAGCTTTTGATTTTTGGCGTGAGTGCCGGTTGGACGCTCGAAGAACGGTTTCTTTCGAGATTCAAACGCATCGTTGCGGTTGAGCCCGATCCTGTGGCGCGCGCGGCTCTTCGTGTTCGTTTTCCACGATTGAATTTCGAAATGATCTCCAGAGAAGATCTGCTGCCGTGGCTGAGTGCGAGTCCCGAAGTGTTTTCCGGGTTTCTCGCGCAGTACCCTAAGGCGGCCGTGCTCTTCAGTAATGTTCTCGGGCAGATTCGCTTGCTGCAAAAAACCGCATTTTGTGAAGAGGCCGAAGCGAGACGGCGATTTTTCTTGGCGCTAGGCGGACGGGAGTGGGCCAGCTACCATGATCTCCTGTCTTCGACGCACGAAGTGAAGTCGCATGAGTCAACGAAATTCAAAGGTGTTTTTCAGCTCGAGGAGTTGGCCAATCGGTTTTTTCCTGCGCAAACGGGTCATAAGCAAGATGTGGTTGTCATTGATCATGATACGAGTTGGTTATTGAAGGATCGTGAGTGGCGGTCGTTGGTGTGGCGGCTGCGGCCGCGCCAAACGCACCTGATCGCCTGTGTTAGTCAGCAAGTCGGTCAGTCTTAGATGGCGGTTTTGCGCTCTAAAAGAAATGCCGAGATCTTTTCTAGAATAATCTCGCAATGGCAGGGTTTGGGAAAGAAACCTTGTGCGCCGCGCTTAAGAGCTTCGCTTTCATTGATGTCACTATGCGCACTCACGAGAATCACGATGGGTTGGGCGCATTTGAGCTCTCTGATTCGCTCCAAGAGTTCGATGCCGCTACCGCCCGGCATGCGAACATCTGAAATGATCACATCAACAGGTTTTTCTTGAAAATACGCAAAGGCTTGACGGCCATTTTCTGCTTCTAGTACTTTGACAGATAAATTTCTAGCCGGTCTCACCGAGACTTCTTCGCCGGTTGGTATCTAAATTTTTTCCGCGCTTTCTTTTTGGTGAAGGTCCAGTTGATGGTGATCTTCTCCTTATTGGCTCGTTTGTTCC
>SXRI01000206.1 GCA_005793615.1 Bdellovibrionales bacterium | reverse complement strand
CTCTTTATTGTCGTTTTCCAAAATTGCTCTAACCATAATCTCTTTCAATCTGAAAGCCACGTGCCGCAAACCAACCGGGCCGTTGAGTCCGGCGGTAATGGGCAAGGGTATGACGGCAAGCCATACATTATTACCGGCACCTGTCCTAACGATGCCGCTACCGTGGTCGCGCGAATTTGGATTTCGAATAGCGCCGAAGGTATTATCGACCGCGAAAATTGCCACGATATTTCACCACCGCGAAAACTCGCCGCGGAATCATGGCGCATCGATCTGACAAATCCCACAGTTCTTATTTATAATGGCCAGGTCTACTTCGAATCTTCGATTCTTCCGGACGATAAAAACCCGCGCGTCTCGGGCGCACAGGACCCAGCCATTGTCTCTAACGCAGATAGGCTGCCAAACCCGACGGCAACGCCGCCAGTGACTGGCTACACTAATTCATTGCCACCGATTCCTAAATCTCCGCAAGAAGCCGATATCAGCACGCTGCCACCCTGGCTGGTCGGTCGAAACTACACCTATATAACAGCTTCAACCAACGCTAAAACTGAAGTGACCTCTTGGTACTACCGTTCAGGTTCAAATAGCGAGATTTACATCACCGACAATTCGGGAGTCTGTAGTTCAAGCAAAGCCATCCCCTATTTCATCAACACCCTCAATACGGAACTCGCCTCTCGCATGATTTCTCATGTTCCCGGGATTTCATCCACGATCGCATGTGATGCCCGTAAGGGCGACGTGCTTCCGACCGACTTAGCTGGCATTAATGCCGTTGTCTTTTTCAACGTCGACGGCATCGACTTTATCGCACCGAGAATCTCAACTCTCTCACTTACTTCATTTGCGGTAATGATCGATGCTGCGCATGAGCCATCAGCCACCAGAGTTAATCTGCAAAACATCATCGCAACAAAGATCCTTGGTCTTTACAATGCCAGAAGTGCCCAAGCGAGTAAGGTGTATTGGACGACGAACGGTGATACCGTGCTGACTCATCGATTTGATCAATCTGCCGGTGCCGCAATCACCGTCACCGGCGCCGTCAAACAGGTCAACATCGAGGTCAATCTCTTGACGAGTCCGTGGAGCCTCATGGTCAATGGCGCAAACATCGCCACTGACCTGACCAGCAGCGCCTCTTTCGGTTTTCAATGAAGATTTAGAAAATCACGCCGAATGCGATACCGAATCCGAAGAGCGGGCTCGGTTGATACTCGGAGCCAAAACCCAAGCGTCCTTCGAACTGTAAATCAAGGTGCTCGACTACTTGCACTCGAACACCCAATGCCGTAGCCATTATCGCCGTCGGACTTCCCTGTTCCTCGCTACGTTCGGAGCCAAAGTTCGTGCTCACGCGGTCATGTTCGAAACCTACGCCAAGCGCCGCGCTTGGCGAAATCACCCAGTCGGACCGGAACACCTTGCGTCCCCAAAACAAAAACTCTTGATGTTCACGAGCGACGTTGAGCATTGAGACACCATTGGCGGCGACGCGAAAATTGGTGTACTCAAGATAAGTATCTGCAAGTTCAAATCGGTATCCGCCACGCAGTGAAAGTGGCTGTCGCGCCTCATAACGACGGCCATCGGCCGAGACCTCGTAAACTACGTTCGTTCCCAAGGCGAAAATCGGCGCAGCAACCGCCCGCTGGGATACGCAGAAGCCTATAAACAAAATCAATAAACCAGGCACTATACGCCAAACGCTCATTTCGACTCCTGGTCATGCGGTGTCGTGCTCGGCTTACCGGGCGCTTTTGGAGTTGTGCCCTTGCCAGATCCCGAAGCCGGAGTCGTGGTGCCGGTCGCTGGCGTTTTTGTTTGACCTGGCGTCACTGGTGTCTTTGGTGGACGCGGTGTTGAACGCCGAGGCTCGATGCATTTTATCGCTTGCATTTCTTGCTCCCACTCGGGCGCCGACCAACGACGAAGAGTGCGGCAGAATCGAGAGTCTGCGGAGTCATCACTGACTGCAAGTTTCGGGTAGAGCATAACCACAAAAGTATTCGGATTGATCAGCTCACGCGCACGAATCGTCTGGGCGATTTTTTCAGCAAACTCTGGTAGAATCGCAATCACCGCGGCCGCCATCTTCATTCGCTCGGCACGACTGACATCCTTACCTTGAGCCAGAGATTGCGTCAGTTCACGCATGAACCGAGCATAAGTGGTGCCTACGGAGTAAGAGTTCGCCTTGAGCTGCTCCACCGTCAGAGCCTTGCCATCAACAGTCGTTCCCGTGGTCCACGCCAGAAGCTGAGGTTTGCTGGCAAGACGCTCCACTGGCTTCACGTCGAGGCGTCGCAGACTCCCGAGTTTAGGCAAGCTTGCTTTGATAAAGTTGGGATCGGACGTGTACACCCAACCCCAGAAATCCGCGAGCCCTTCGTTGAGTGCACTCAAATAAAAAGCGTTATATTTAGCTACCTGTTGTTCTTGTGGCTTGGATTGTTCAGAAGAATCCTTTTCGGCAGGAAGAACGCTGACCATCTCGTCGCTGGCATTATCGTCCCAAAAAGCATGCTCCTTAAAAATCTGAAGGCCGCGCGGAAAGTGCCCGCCCTTACCGATCCGTTTGAAAACCATGGCCTGAAAAATGCGGTGAAAGTGCTCGTGAGCCAGTACGCCACCGTTGACAGCGATCGGAACATCGAGCGCGGTATAAGGTGGCAAAAAGAGCGCATCGAGTTCTTCAGTGAAGAACGCGTTGTTCACCGCAGGTTTGCCGTTGGCGTGCACATTAACATCAATCGCGATTCGCGCCGGCCAGTTGGCGACCGCCTTAAGTTCCGTATCCATTTTCAATAAGCGTTCGAAATGAGCATGAATCGCGGCGGCTTCAACACTGGTGTAGTCAGTGGGTACCATCACGCCATCACGATTTCTGAGATAATGGCCGACAGACTGTTCACTTTGCATCTGCCCATCGACGACGCTCGGGTTGACAAAGATCTGAACAAATCGCCCCTGCAAGCCTGCCGGTTGATCATAGGATTCAATGGGTACATTTTGCAGCTGATACTTACCGTTCTCATCGGGCCAAGGAATTTG
>SXRI01000012.1 GCA_005793615.1 Bdellovibrionales bacterium | reverse complement strand
GCTGAGTCGCAGCGCAAGGCCCGAGCCACCCTTGACTGACAGGATCTGAAATGCGAAAACTAAATCAGTAGCGTCGCTACGCTCCGATAGCCGGGCGGAATCGAACCGAAACAGCCGGGCGCCTTAACCGAAATACGCACAATCACTGCGGGTTTGCCATGGATTTGGCGAATACTCTCGGTCACTTTAAGAGGCTCAGCGGCCTGTTCATCAAGACGCAGATGCACTGGGTGGCCAGGATCTTTTTGAATGACATAGCTGAGGTGAATCATGTCGTTACGCTGCAGATCTTGCGAAAGATCAGTACGTTTATTCACAAACACCGGTACCACGGCATCGCGGTATTCAAGCACCAAAATTCGTCCTTCACCGGCAATGGCGTGTACGAGAAACGAAGCGCTCTTTGCCTTGTAAAGATCGTCAGGAATTTTCGCGTCGTATTGATAAGGTTCGGCTTGAATACTCGACTCGAATTTTTTCACGATTTCGATAGATTCAACATTAACGTGTTTCTGCGGACTCGGGTTCTGAAGAAAGCTTCCTTTGATGCGGACTTTATCATGGCGGTTGAAGCTCGCGAACTTCTCACGAATCGCCTGTTTATCGCTGGTTAAAGAAATCTCAAGGTAGTCGAAAAAATCTTTGGCATTGCGATAGGTAAAGACATATAGGCCGGTGTATTTGACGGATCCGTGAATCCATCCAACTACGCCCTCGCCGGTCAGCTCTTTCTCAACCTGTTTGATGTCGACCGCCAATGAGGTCTGCGGAAGGCCTGCGATTAATAAAAATACGCCAAGAACGAAAGTCATTGTTTTTGTTTTCATAGTGCGAAAGGACCTAACACGAGGCCGATTGTGAGGTCTAGGTATTTTGCGTCCCAAAAATGTTCCCAAAAACCGCCCTCTAAACCGTCCCAAAGTTGGCTGAGGACCAAATTCGTCACACAACTGCCAAGGAGATGGATAGTGGCTTTTCGTCCCCTAAGGCGATCGCGCGCGCCAGAGCCAATATAAGCGCAATCCGGGGCTTTTGGGCAGGAGGTGAACCGGTCGGCACAGCGAGTGCACAGAAACTAAAAGTGGATGAAAACGACTGGGTGGAACGGCGTCTTAGGTGATGCCTGCTCGGTTTAACGAGACAAGAGTTCTGCCGCAAGTAGAGGAATTGACCATGAGAACGAGCTTCAGCTTCCATTTAGTACTGAAATCACTGATCGCCGCTGCCTTATCGATCTCAGCCTTTGTTGGCTGCGCGACCACGGATGATCGCTCATTTTCTGGCGAAGAGCCGCGGCCGCGAACTTATCCTCAGTTGATCTCTCGCAAGGTGACCGACGAGTGGAATCTTGAAGTCAAAAATCAGACGGATTTACTGCGTGCAGAAACCGCGCGAGTTCCCGGCAATCGACTTACCGTCGGTGTGATGGTTGCGATCAGCGAGGACGGAACCGTTCAGGGTGTCCGCGTCTCGAAATCAAGTGGTGTTAAAACGATGGATGAATTAGCGATGCTGACGTTCCATCGCGTTTCGCCGCTGCCGCCGCCGCCGGTCCGTGCCGTGCGTAACGGTACCTTGCAACTGCCTTGGGACTTCAATCTCAATAAGTAATTTGAATTTGTTTAAATTTGGAGTTGGCGCTCCAGATGGGCACTCGAATTAGGCCTCTCAGGAGAGGCGCGTACGAGGCCAACTCCGCCCCCGAATTCAGTGAAAACTGGACCAAAAGCTGATACTTACGGTGTCCAAAAGTTCTTCATTACATTTCGCTTTCCTATCTGGAATTTCAATCTTGCGAATACTGTCGAGACCGTCGACAGGACCCCCTATCATGTTGACTCACTCACGCGAGAAGTATTTTGTTCATCGCGAACTTAGCCGACTATGTAGACATCAGAGTGAGGTGTTTCATGGTTTCAAAGAACAGGATCTTAACGCTCGCAGTTATGGCCTTGATGGGCGGGTTGGTGGGAGCTGGGTGCCAAAAGGCGCAAACCAATTTCTCATCCAGCGACAAACTAGTCGATGCGTCTGGTCAGTCTTGTGCGACCGCAGCTAAAACTCTTGATGCCACTTCACTGCGAATCGTGCCACCGGAAAACGTGCAAGTTGGTGAAGTGGTCACCTACAAGTTGAATCAAGATCTCTCGTGCTTTGGTAATGAGGCTGTCACATGGACCACCACCAGCGGACAGAAGCTTTCGAAATCCGGGCCGACGTTGACCATGATCTATCAGACTCCTGGACAATTCCTTGTTTCCGCCAAGATCGATACCTCGGCGCAGAAGTCGGGATCGCTCGTTGGTATCAGTGCTGCTCCAAGTGAAACCACTTCGTCTACAACATCTGCGATCAATGTGTCCGAGACCACTCTTGTTGTTTCGCATGCCCCGGTCATATCGGGCCCGCAGGTGGGCTATGTTTCTCAAGCGTTGACGTACAATCTCATCGTGCCCGCAGGCATGACCATCGTTTCCAGCTCGTGGAATTTTGGAGATGGCTCTCCGGCGGCGGCAGGTTTGCCTCCGGTAACACATACCTTCAGTAGAACGGGACTCTTTACTGTAACCGCTGCGGTCACGAATTCGCTGGGTGTAGTTTTTAATCTCGCGATTCAAGTGAATGTCATCGGTGTCTTTGATGGGTTGGCCTGTATCAACAACATCGCTCTCATCAGCCCTTATGAAGGCGTTGTCGGTGAGACCGTACCCACGCAGGTGTTTGTACCATCGTGCATGGTGCCTTATGTGACTTCGATCGTTTGGTCGTTTGGTGATGACACACCTAGTGTGACCGCTAATCCCACTTCGCATACCTTTACCAGCCCGGGTTACTATTTGATCACGGCACTCATCTACTCGCCCTTAAAACAGGGCGCGCCGTTCATCACCTTGACTCGAACTGTTTACATTGCACCGGTTGAAGTGCCGACGCCGACGCCAACTCCGACTCCTGAGCCGACACCAGAACCGACACCAGTACCGACACCTGAGCCAACACCAACTCCGACTGCGACTCCTGAGCCGACACCGGAGCCGACGCCGGTGCCGACACCAGTACCGACACCTGAGCCAACACCAGTACCGACGCCGGTACCGACACCTGAGCCAACACCGGTGCCGACACCAGTACCAACACCTGAACCGACGCCGGTGCCAACACCAGTACCAACACCGGTACCAACACCAGTGCCGACTCCTATGCCGACACCGAGTGGTTGCGGCGAGTTTGGTCCCCATGGAGCGAAGAAGACCGGTGTGATTATCGGCGCCATCACCGTTCCTGTTGTCTGCGAGTTTGGCGAACCCGGAGTCAGCAGTATCTTCAATCAGATTGCAGATCAAACTTGTAACAATGGCTTGATCGTGAATTCCAATGTTCGTCAAGGTGATGTCGTTGTTGCTGGCATGTGCCCCCGCTACGGATGGGCGTCCACAGACAATTGGACCACTTGCTCGGCGGATTGCGGAGGCTCGCAATCCCGTGTTTATGAATGCCGCGACGAAAACAATCAGGCCGCTCCGGCAAATCGCTGTACGGCCTCAATGCCGAGCGAGAGCCGGGTTTGCGACGGCAACCCCACAGCCGTTCGGCGCACCGAAGTGATCACTGCACAAGAGCGTGCTGGTAGTACGGCTCAGCAATGCCCGAAGAATCAAACAGGAATTATTGTCAACGAGCGCACCGTCACGACGACTACTGTGTTTGCTTGTATTGATCATAAGGTCGGGCAAGAAAGCCAAAACGTTAGCAACGGTCCATGGGTGACCACTAAATACTGCCAAGACAAAGCCCCTGGTCGTTGTGCAGAAGATTCCCTTAGCGATCGTCAAGCAGAGGGACGCTATCAGTGGATGTTGAAGTGCCGTCATCACATTCCAGCAATCAAAGACTTTATGGACAAGTTCGGTGAGACCAAGACCTGCGGTGGTCACTCGATGGGGGATCGCAAGCACCACATGTATCCGACGTTCATGCATAAAGACGATGATCATCATGAAAAGCCGTGGATCGCCCCCAAGCATGGCCATCATGAGTGCAAAGCTCCGCGCCACACATACGTAACAGCCGTGTGTCTGTCGGGTGGATCGACACCTGAAATGCAGATCTTGGCGCAAGCCGAACGCAAGAGTGAAATGAAGTATGTGCCCTTCGTTGAAGCTCTTCTCAAAGACCATAAGTATGTCGGTACCCTGAAGCCTGGAAAAGGCAAAGGGCATGAGCACGATGATGATGACGACGATGACGACGATGACGATCATGGACGTGGCCGTAAACCCGGCCAGCATCCAGGCCAACACCCGGGCCAGCATCCGGGTCAACACCCGGGCCAGCATCCGGGTCAACACCCGGGCCAGCATCCGGGTCAACACCCGGGCCAGCACCCGGATCGCGACGATGATCATGGTCGCGGCGGAAGCTGTGGAAAAGAAGTCTCCAAGAGCCGTGTGATGCGCACCAAGGTTGAGCGTTGGCTCACAGACGCGGAGGATACCGAGCAAGAGATCCTTGAGTTCCGCATGAAGTCGGGGCGAATCTTGCGTGTGACGCCAAACCACGCGATTCTGGATTCTTCGGGCAAAATGAAAGAGGCGCATCAGTTCTCCGTCGGTCAAGACCTGGTGGAGTTGACCGGTAACCTCGATCGTATCGTCCGCATTGAGAACAAGACCTATGTGGGCAAGGTCTATAACCTTTTCGTGCGCTCTTCGAGCCCGCGTAAGAACGTAGTGATCACCAACGGCTATCTCAATGGCACCGCGTTCTTCAGGAACGATAAGGTTTCCGATCTCAATCACGCGATCTTCCGTCATAACCTACTTCGCGGAGTGTTTGACTAATGAAACACGTGGTAATAACAGCAGGAACCATCGCGGTCTGTGCGGCCATTGGATTGGCGGCACTCTTTATAAACAGCCGTAGTAGAAAAACTGCGGCCGTCAATCAGGAGCGTCTAGAGCAAAACGCTGAGATGGCGGAGCGTTTGGACTCGGCTATCACTCAATCCGTGAAGTCGGTTCCGGCGAAAGCGAAAACTCAGGAAGCCGCGTCTGCGGAGCGAATACCTGCGGGTGACAAAGGAAGCTCCATTGCCGGCGACGATAAGAATTTCGCTGGTGCCGCGGAGCTTGCTGAGTACGCCAAACTAAAAAGTCACGTTTTCTTGAATGATGAGGGGCGCGCCAGGAAAAAAGAGCTCTTGCGTGACGAGAAGTTCATAAAAGGTCTTGAGGGGCTTCTAAAAACAGCAGCCGGTAACGACATGCAGCTGCTTGAGGCGCAAAGCCAGGCGATTGATCTTTTGATTGAAGCACGCGCAAGTGGCAGTGATGATGTGGCAGGTGAGGTCTTGCGTTCGGTAGTCGAGGACTCGAGTATTGAAAATGAAAAGGTCAATGTCGCCGACCGCAAAGCGCTAGCTGGAGTTAAAGCCGATCTTCTCTACCAGTGGACTGCTCAGGAACCCTTAGTGGCCGATAAAATCAGGAGTTGGTTGCCTGGTCCAGTGAGCGAGAAGATTTGGAAGAACGTCATGCATGCGCAAGAGCAAAACGAACTTGAATCACTAGAAGAAGTGAAGGCCGCCGCAGCCAGCCGCTGATAAGGTTCTATTTACCGCACGACCATCTAAGGTGTATACCTTCGTTGAAGTCCTTTCAGCGAGGGTACATTTATGACCGTAGAAAACGGTGCCGAAACAAGTGAAACAAGCCAAGTACAAAAGGATCCGGTATGCGGAATGAACGTACAACCGGCAACGGCTAAGGGCTCATCTGCGTATCAAGGTAAACTCTATTACTTCTGTAATCTGAAGTGTAAGGTGAAGTTCGATGCGCAACCCCAGTTTTATTTAACTTCGCAGTCGGCACCTCAGCGGGAGGTTTCGTCTACTGAAGAGTTCACTTGTCCCATGCACCCTGAGGTGAGGCAAACTGGGCCAGGAAGCTGTCCGATTTGCGGCATGGCACTCGAGCCGTTGTCGCCGATGAGTGAGAGTGCTTTTCACCAGGAACAGACTGAGTATCAGGACATGCGCCGGCGGTTCGTGATTTGTGCTATGTTCAGTAGTCCGCTCATGGTGCTCGCGATGGCCTCTCACGACTCACTCCAATGGTTGCAGCTGGCTTTGGCTACGCCGGTAGTTGTTTGGGGTGCTGCCCCTTTTTTCGTAAAATTCGCGCAGTCGTTGCGCTCACGTCATCTGAACATGTTTACGCTTATTGGACTTGGCGTCTTGGTGGCTTATGTTTATAGCCTGGTCGCAGTGATCTCTCCTGGAGTTTTCCCGGGGGCATCTATTGATTCGATGACAGGTGAAGTTGGGCTCTATTTTGAGGCCGCCGCGATGATCGTCACTTTAGTTTTGCTGGGGCAAATGCTTGAGCTCAAAGCGCGAGGGCAGACGAGCGAGGCATTGCGCTCTCTTCTGGAACTTTCTCCAAAGACTGCGCGGCGAATTAGCCGTGACGGTATCGAAACCGACATCGCATTGTCTGATGTTGTCGTGGGTGATCATCTTCGAGTACGTCCAGGCGAGAAGGTGCCAGCCGATGGCGTTGTGGTATCTGGTCATTCTGCGGTTAACGAGTCGATGATCTCAGGCGAAGCCCTGCCGGTGGAGAAGACCGAGGGTGCGCAAGTGATCGGTGCGACTGTCAATGGTGAAGGCTCGTTCATTATGCGGGCGGCGAAGGTGGGCCGCGAGACTGTGCTGGCGCAGATTATTCAGATGGTCGCTGAGGCACAAAGAACTCGTGCGCCTATTCAGAAACTCGCTGATCAGGCTTCGGGATACTTCGTTCCGGCGGTGATTGCCGTCTCTATTGTAACTGCTGTTGTGTGGCAGTTTTTCGGTCCCGAGCCGCGAACCGCCAATGCTCTGGTGAATGCGATTGCGGTGTTGATCATTGCTTGTCCTTGCGCTTTGGGTCTGGCCACGCCGATCTCCATCATGGTTGCAACCGGACGAGGAGCGAAGCTCGGTATTTTGTTTCGCAATGCCGAGGCTATCGAACTCATGCGCAGAGTAGATACCTTGGTCGTAGATAAGACTGGCACCTTGACAGAAGGTAAGCCGCGACTCCTGCTGATTAAATCAGTTGGGAAATGGTCAACAGAGGAGTTACTTTCCTTTGTTGCGGGGCTCGAACGGGCGAGCGAACATCCGTTGGCGGCAGCGGTTTTAGCGGGGGCTCAAGAGCGTGGAGTGAGTGTTGGTACGGCAACGAACTTTGTGACACTTCCAGGAAAAGGAATTCAAGGCGAAGTCGCGGGACGCAAGATAGCTTTTGGTAACCGTGCGTTGATTGAGAGTCTCTCAGTGGATGGGGGCTCAACTATGGAGTCCTTGCGGGTTGAAACCGAGCGTTGCCAGAGCGACGGTCAGACGGTGATGTTCATCCTCGTGGACGGTACGCTTTCAGGCTTTATCGGTGTCGCCGACCCGATCAAGGAAACTGCCAAAGAGGCAATTCGTTCGCTTCGGGATCTTGGAGTTCGAGTCATCATGGTGACCGGTGATAACCATGTGACCGCAACGGCCGTTAGCGAAAAACTAGGTGGTCTTGAAATCAAAGCAGAGGTTTTGCCGCAGGAAAAGGCGGAGATCATTAAGCGCCTGCAGGCACAAGGAGCATTTGTCGCCATGGCCGGCGATGGGATTAACGATGCACCGGCCCTTGCGCAAGAACAGGTGGGAGTTGCGATGGGTACCGGCACTGACATCGCGATGAGTTCGGCTGGAATCACTCTTCTCAAGGGCGATCTGCTGGGAATCGTTCGCGCGCGTACCTTGAGTGAGACGACGATGAAGAATATCAAACAAAATTTGTTCTTTGCTTTCGCCTATAACTCACTGGGTGTACCGATCGCGGCTGGCGTGCTCTATCCTTTTTTTGGCCTCCTCTTAAGTCCGATGATCGCCGCTGCCGCTATGAGTATGAGTTCGGTGTCGGTGATCTTTAATGCTCTTCGGCTCAAGCGAGCCTAGAGCGAGGACGAAAAAAGAAACTGGCGGCGATGCCGCCGCATTCGGCGCCGATAAACCAAAGTACCCCAAAGCTCAGAGCAATTTCAGCACCGAGAGCCGCGAATACACCCAATGAGACTGCGCTCAATCCAAGGGCATGAAGCATGGAGTTACGATAAACAACCCGCAGCTCTTCACCACGTAAAACCAGACCACTGGTAGCGACCGTGAGGCCAATAAACAAGACTCCACACATTGTCATGCAGGTCGAGTGGCCAAATTTCATAAAGTAATCAGCCAGCGAAAAACCAAAGCGAAATGGGCTCATCTCGAACTGATCACAAATAGCCAGCGATAAAGTGCCGACGATGGCATGAACTCCCAAAAGTTTCAAAAACACCATCCAGGCGGAAGGAAAGAGCGCCGCGCGAATACGTTCGTGAATAGAATTTGAGGTAGCCTCTGGCACCGGTGTGCCTTCGCTCTTCACAAAATCCCGAAAATCTTCGAGCCATTCTTTTTCAGAGATTGGTTTCATCGTCTACCTCCCTGTAAAAGTCCGCGCAGTTGGCGAAGTCCGCGGCTGATCAATTTTCGGGCGTTGCTGGGTGAGGTTTTCAGTTCCATGGCAATTTGCTCAAATGACCAATCATTCAAGTAACGAAGTTCTATCGAGCGTCGCTGATTTTCCGGCAGCTCTGTCAGTACCAAAGAGAGATCGACACTCGAAGTGTTGAGATGCGGCAAAAGTTCTGTCCCAGTTCCAACACCGGCACCAATGCTGGTGCCACTGTCGACGCCACTGTCGACGCCACTGTCGACGCCACTGTCGACGCCACTGTCGACGCCACTGTCGACGCCACTG
>SXRI01000205.1 GCA_005793615.1 Bdellovibrionales bacterium | reverse complement strand
CATGGCGCTGATCCGCCGCCAGGCTTGATCTTCGGAATAGCCAAGTTTCTCAGTGGCATACGCAAAAAGACTGCTGAATCCCAAATCGCAAAACAATCGTCGCCGCTCAATTTCATGCAAGTGCCGAAGAATGAGGGTCAAAAGCTCTCGCTCCTCTTGGACCAGTTTTTCGGTTGCCACCAAGAGATTCTGATCACTCATTTTTTCAGGATTCATCGTCATCTATTTACTCCTCTCGCGAATGAGTCAGCCGAAATCTCTGAGCTCACAGACAACACTCCAGGCGCATCGATGGAGTTTGAGTCGTCGGAAAAATCTAGGACGCAGAAAATTTGGTTGGCAGTTCCTCGAAATCAAATGAGCAATCTGACCAGTCGCTTGCTGGAAATTTCGAGCGGCCGAGCCAAAGCCACTCTACGAGTTTCCAACGCCGACGGCGAGTGACGCTTCAACTTCGGCTCAGTCTGTGCACTCGTAATGGGTAATCCCCGGCCGGCCTCTCACCTTGACTCGAACTACCTCAGGTTGTCAGCCCCATCTTCGAGGTGGAACACGTTGGAACGTCACCCAAAAGAAGACTCTACTTCAGAAGATCAAGACATCGCTTAACGATCTCTAGGACCAGTAGAACTAGCCCTAAGAACCGTCGCGCTTTTGCCCCATAACGCCGAAAAAACCTATGTCTGTTAGGTTTGTACGACATTCGGACCTCCTTCGGAAGTGAAGTGGTTCGAAGTCGATTGAGGGCGAGGCCGGGGAAACCCACCTCGCCGTTTTGCATTTTTCGGACCTGCACCGAAATTTAAAGAGACGCCAAAGAATACACGCTACGAATTAACCTACTTGACGTGCTCAACGGGCCCGTTCTTTTCTCCAGAATCACAACCAAGAATCTCGGCGACATTAGGTTTTTCAATCGGAATTGGCAAAGTTGTCCTTATAGCGCTTGTAGTTGTCGTCGCCGATGCAAAATGCGCCCATTCTTTGCCCACATCCTCCTTGAAAAGAAAGGGCTCTTTTCGCGGCATTTTTATTGGTACTGTCCATGCCGGAAATCCGTGAACGCGAGTAATTACGGCGTTCTTGATGTTCGGGAGGAGATACTTTGAAAAGACCCAGCGTCGAGGTGCGCGAGAGTTTGTCCGAAAAATTGACGGCCATTTTCGAATTCTTGGGATCATCAGATCCTCGTCCATGGGAGGTCTTAAGCGCCTCCACCTTACCGGTAACTAAATCGATGACGAAAAACCTCGCTTGATCCGCAGGTTTTTTGAAATCAACTATCGCGATCGTATGAGCAAAGAGCAAAGAGCAAATCAGATCTATTCTCGACCCTCTTAACAAACTCGCGCAAAAGACTGCGCGGCACACCTTGAGCAACGATTTTATCGATTTTTCGCCTGGCATGTATCGCGCGCAAACGCCGGCACACTCACAAACTGTAAAAAGAAAACCACCAGAACCAGTTTCTTCATTATCCAACTCACTTCTTGATGTAGTTGTAAAAGGCCACCAGGCCGAGAAGCGTTGCCAAACCATAGCCGATGGCACTGACGATCGGAATCTCCAAAAACAATGGCACACTCTGCAGCGACATTGTCATTGAGGCGCTCAAGATGAGGCTGCCGATAATGAGACCAAGAAAAATAATATTCGACGACGTTTCGACCGAACGTTTGAGCTCCTCGATCTCGACCAAGGAGTGTCGAAACGCAAAATCCGGATGGTTCACCTTGCGTACGAACTGTTTCACTTGCCGAGGCAAATGTGTCAGCAGGTCAGCGGTGTCGCGACCGAAAACCGTGAGCTCACCGCGAATGCGCTCAGGCGCGTACTTGGTGCGCACCAATTCATTGGCGAACTCAAGCGCGTAATCAAGAAGGTTGAAATCCTCGATTATCGATCGTGCCATACCTTCTACAGTGACGATCGATTTAAAGAATAACATCAGTTCAGACGGCAGCACCAGGCGATGGCGAGCCGCGACTGCAGTGGAGTCCATCAACAGACGTCCCATATTGACGTTCTTCATCGACAGGCCAAAATAGGGAGCCAGCAGATCTTGCAGGTCCTTCGCAAACTGATCGACGTCGACTTCGGCGCTGTAGGGCGCAAGCTCCACATACTCATACGCCAGACGTTCGTAATCCTCGCTATAAAGGGCGACGAACATATTAGCGATCGCATCGCGCACCCGCTGATTCAAGCGGCCCACGATACCGAAATCAATCATGCCGATTCGATTGTCTTCGAGAATGAAAAGATTGCCGGCATGCAAGTCGCCGTGAAAAAAGCCATCACGGAAGACCATTTTCAAATAGGCCCGTAAGCCCGTGCGAATTACCTGGAGGCGATCAATTCCCGCCGATGCCTCGGCGCTGGCGATGTGACTGAAAAGCGTACCATCAAGAGCTTCCATCACCAAAACCCGCGGGCCCGAGAGTTCAAAATAGACACGGGGAATTTTGATATTCTCCTCGTCTTTGAAGTTCTCTTGAAAGCGGCGAATATTATTGGCTTCGACGACAAAATTCAACTCAAGCTCGAGTGTCTTGAAGAACTCATCGACGATTCCAATGGGATTGAACGGCCTTACCTCGGCTACATAGCGCTGCAGAAGTTCCGCGAGATAATAAAGAACATTGATATCAGTCTTGATCACATCGGCGATACCAGGGCGCTGCACTTTCACCACGACCGCGGTGCCATCATTCAAGGTGGCGCGATGAACCTGGGCGATACTCGCCGCCGCCAACGGAATCGGATCGATATCCTGGAAAACCCGACCGACATCGACCCCGAACTGTTCCTCGAGCACCTCTTTGATTTCAACAAAAGAGACTGATGAAACCTGGTCGTGTAAACGTTTGAACTCGTCAACGAATTCGCGCGGCACCAAATCAGGGCGCGTTGCAAGCAATTGACCGAGCTTTACAAAAGTCGGTCCGAGCTCCTCGAAAGCCATGCGCATGCGTTCGGCAGGAGTGTAGGAATCAATTCCGGGTTTCGAAAAACGTTCAAGAAGAAAGCGGCCAAGCCTAATCTTTTCGGCGACGTTTTGAAACCCGTTCTTTGCGAACACGCCGACGATCGTCCTCACCCTTGCCGCGTTTGCGAGGGTCGAGCCCCTCCTTCTTTGCTCTAGCCTTGTTCGCAACATGCTTAGGCCCCTTTTCCGTTCCGACTAAGCCGGTTAACTCGAAATCTACTTTGCCTTGCTCGGGATCAGCGCCAGTCACTCGCACCATCACCGCATCACCGATCGTGTAGCGGAGACCAGAGCGTTCGCCGACCAAACGTAGATTCTCCTCATCGAAAGCAAAGCGATCGTTGCCAAGATTTTCGATCTTAATCAGACCATCGACATCGTATTGGCGAAGCATGACAAAGCAGCCGAATCTCGCCACGGAACTGATGATTCCTTCAAAATCCTGACCAATGAACTTGCGAATAAAGCGCGCTTTTTTAATCGAGATCACCTGACGCTCGGCCTTGGTCGAACGTTGCTCGCAAGCGCTCAAAAACGTGGTCGCGCTCGCCAGTTCATCATCGGTCATCTGCATGCCACCATACTTCGGATTGAGCTGACTCTTGATCAAGCGATGTGCGATCAAGTCCGGATAACGGCGAATCGGTGAAGTGAAATGGGTGTAGTGAGTGAAGCCAAGACCGAAGTGGCCGACATTGGCCTCGGAATAGTGCGCCTGTTTCATGGTGCGCAAAGTGAGAATATTGAGAATCTGCGCCTCAGGCCGACCTTCCATCGACTGCAGAGCCTTGGTTAGTTTTTTCTGAAGTGCGCCGCCCATGACCGATTTCGTACCACCGAAATTCCACAAGTATCGTTGCAACGCCTTGATGTTATCGGGGTCGGGCTCCTCATGAATCCGATAGATACCAGGCATCTCGGCTTCGTCCAGAAATCGCGCCGTGCATATATTGGTGACCAACATCAGCTCTTCAATCAAACGATGGGCAAAAAGACGCTCGGAGCGAATGATATCCGCGGTCTCTCCCGAGGTATCAACTACCACTTGTGTTTCGGGAATCTCGAGATCGAGCGAGCCCTCGCGAAAGCGTTTTTGCATCAATATTTTCGCAAGATCCGCCGAGCGGCGAATATTCTCGGCCGCGTCCTTGATTTTCGGTGGCACGGTGCCATCGAGAACCTCCTGCGCTTCACCGTAAGTCACCCGCGCCTTTGATTCCATCACGGCTTCAAAAAAACGGTACTTCTTGAGCGTACCCTCGAAATCAATATGCATTTCGCAAGCAAAACACAGACGCTTCACGTGTGGCTTCAAAGAACAAAGCTCATTTGAAAGTTCTTCGGGAAGCATCGGCACAACAAAATTGGGGAAATAGGTGCTTGTTCCGCGCTCATAAGCTTCGTGATCGAGTGTCGAACCCGGCTTCACATAATGACTGACGTCGGCGATGCCGACCACCAAACGAAAACCATTGCTGATTTGCTCGGTATAAATCGCGTCATCAAAGTCGCGCGCGGTCGCACCGTCAATCGTGATAAGACCGAGGCCCGTGAGGTCTTCACGACCTTTCATTTCAGCTTCGGTCACCACACCGCCAAAGCGACGTGCTTCGCTGAGCGCCGTTGCTGAAAACTCGGTTGGAATCCCAGCCTGGTGGATCACCCGCATAACGTCGTTCAGCGGGTCTTCGATGTTACCCATCAGACTGACCACTCGGCCCGTGAACTCTTGGCGATCACTCGGAAACTGAGTAACCTCAACCACCACGAGATCGCCCTCTTTGGCGTTCATCGAGTCTGCTGCCGCGATCCGCAGATCCGCTCCCCAGCCGCGGTTATCATCGAGAATGACGCCATACTTTTGATCAACAGGAAGATATTTGCCGACCACACGTTTGTTGGCACGATGAAGAACGCGAACGATCTCGCCAGCCAAACGATCGTCGCCAGTCTTAGACTTAACCCCAGCTCCTTTTTCCCCTCGACTTTCTCCGCGTCGCGAGCGTTTTGAACCAAACACCACGACCTCAACCCGATCATTGGTCATGACCCCGGTCATCGAGTTGCGAGAGATATAGACATCAGGATGCGAGGAGTCTTTCGGAATCAAAAAACCAAAGCCGTCAGGGTGACGCTTGATAATGCCCTCAATCCGCTCGCTCTGATCCTTTGTCGGCGCTCGCTCAACCGGCTTTACTCGTTCCTGAGGCCAGCGATACTCCGAGCGTATTTCCGATCTTGCCGTCTCTGAGCCTTTTTGCCTCACTGGCTGCGGCGCAGCGGGACTCGACCCAGAACGGGGCTGGGATCGAGGCTGAGACTGCGGCCGAGATTGAGCTTGTGGTCGAGAATCAGCCACGGCCTCTCCTGGAGGCGGCTGAAAATTCATTATATAGGTCAGTTTTTTTGAAACATTATGTTCTGGCGCGGGTCGTTCAGGTCCTCTTTCGGCAATCGGGCGTCCAATTGGCGTCGACGGTGAGGTCCGCTGTCGCCCCATTCCAAGTACATCACCAAGCCCACGGGCGTTCTTGATCTGCTTACGAGACTTACCCTTGGATCTAAGTGGCTGCTGCTGATTATCGGGCGCCTCGTGGCGTGCGGGTTTTGACGATGGTTTGGCTGACGGTTTAGAGGATGTTTTAGGCCCCTGGCCCCCGCCTTTGCGGTGTTTTTTCTTCATCTTGTAGTATTGCTCCGGCCTTAGGCCTACGCTTTGATTCGCTTTTTATCCTTGCGAATTGATTTAGACGCTAGCATGCCGAGGTTACGACATTCCAGGACTTTGATTGTGGGGTTGATTTTAACGCCGGCTTCCGTTAGTTTAGCGGACTCTCTTGCAAGAATGCTCCGGTGGCGGAACTGGTATACGCGTATGATTCAGGTTCATATGTTCGCAAGGACGTGGAGGTTCAAGTCCTCTCCGGAGCACCAATTTTTTTGCCAGGGATCCCGTCTATCGGTTTTTCCCAGAGTCTCCTCACCCGGATCGGGTT